>JAYVNF010000108.1:0-1998 GCA_043758575.1 Rhodoferax sp. | reverse complement strand
GCTGATCCCCGGCCCGGGAAATCTGGCTTTGATCACCTCCACCAGCAAGGGCAGAATCCGTGGTGGACTGGCGGCCACCTTGGGCGTTATCGCTGGCGACCAGGTGCTGATGTGGTCGGCAGTGGCCGGTGTGGCGGCTTTGCTGGCGGCCTACCCGGACGCCTTCCAGGCGGTGCAATGGATAGGCGCCGCCTACCTGGCGTGGCTGGGGGCGAAGATGCTGCTGGCCAAACCCGGTGCAGCACCGGTGTTGAACATCACGGCCGGTCACTATTTCCGCCAGGCACTCATGATCACGCTGCTCAACCCCAAGGCCATCCTGTTCTACATGGCGTTTTTTCCGCTGTTTGTCGACCCGGTGCGCCAGCAGGGCCTGCTAACCTATGGCTTTATGGCGACCACCATCGCGGTCATCACCTTTGTCTATGGCCTGACGTCGGTGCTGCTGACCCATTTCCTGGCCGAGCGCATCCGCGCCAACCCCATGGTTTCGCGGGTGCTGACGAAGGTTGCCGGGCTGTTTCTGATTGGCTTTGGCATCAAGCTGGCAATTTCAAAATGACACATACCGACAACGACGACTTGAACGCCGCCGGGCCGTCCCAAGGCGTGAGGGCCCCCTCGGGGCTGAGCTCGGCGGCTCACAGCCTGCCTGCGCAGGCTGGGACCGAGCGAAGAGTCGTTGCCTCTGGCATCGGCCTGTCCAGCGTAGTACACGAAGTGACAAGCGTGGGGGCAACCATCTAATGGCCAAAATCTTCTGCGTTGCCAACCAAAAGGGTGGCGTCGGCAAAACCACTACCACCGTAAACCTGGCAGCCGGTCTGGCCAAGGTCGGGCAGCGGGTGTTGATGATTGACCTGGACCCCCAGGGCAATGCCACCATGGGCTCGGGCGTGGACAAGCGCAAGCTCGAACTCACGGTGTACGACGTGCTGCTCGAATCGGCCTCCATTGCCGAGGCCCGCACGCAAAGCGACAAGCTCAAGGACGGTGGCTGCAGCTACGACATTCTGGGCGCCAACCGCGAACTGGCCGGTGCCGAGGTCGAGCTGGTCGAGGTGGAGCGGCGCGAGAAGCGCCTGAAGCAGGCCATTGCCGCCATCGCTGCCGAATACGATTTCGTGCTCATCGACTGTCCGCCCAGCCTCTCGATGTTGACGCTCAACGGCCTGTGTTGCGCCCACGGCGTCATCGTGCCTATGCAGTGCGAGTACTTTGCGCTCGAAGGCCTGACCGACCTGGTCAACACCATCAAGCAGGTCAAGGCCAATCTGAATGACGACCTGCAGATCATCGGCCTGCTGCGCGTCATGTTTGATCCGCGCATCACGCTGCAGCAGCAGGTCAGCGACCAGCTCAAGGCCCACTTTGGCGACAAGGTGTTTGACTCGGTGATTCCGCGCAATGTGCGCCTGGCCGAGGCGCCCAGCTATGGCCTGCCCGGCGTGGTATTCGATCCGTCCAGCAAAGGGGCCCAGGCTTTTGTGGCCTTTGCGCAGGAAATGGTGACACGCATCGCCGCAATGTAAGCCATGCAGCCGTCCACCGTTCTCGTCCTGCCGGGCTGGCAAAACTCCGGCCCCGACCACTGGCAAAGCCGCTGGGAAGCGCTGAACGGTTTTGTGCGCGTGCAGCAGCACGACTGGATGCGACCGCTGCGCGGCGACTGGATGGCGCAGCTGGAGGAAGCCGTGCTGGCGGCACCGCCTGGCCCGCTTGTTCTGGCCGCACACAGCCTGGGCTGCATGCTGACCGCCGCCTGGGCCGCACATTCGCGCAACTCCCACCGCGTGCGCGCAGCTTTGCTGGTGGCACCGGGTGACCCGCAGCGCGAAGAACTGCGCGCCGCGCTCAAGAGCTGGTCGCCGGTGGTGACGCGGCGGTTGCCGTTCCCAAGCCTCTTGCTTGGCAGCCAGAACGACCCGTATTGCAGCTTTGCGCGGGCGCGCGGCTTTGCCCACGCCTGGGGCTCGGAGTTCGTGGACTACGGACACG
>JAYVNF010000107.1:0-6445 GCA_043758575.1 Rhodoferax sp. | reverse complement strand
AAACGTGTCATCGGATGGGCCATAAAAGCCACCTGCGAAGCCACTAAGCTGCCCATTGTTTACATAGAAACCAGGGCCATCGTTGTTGAAATTGTGTGGGTCCAAGGGATTTCGGTAGCCCAGAAGCACGTCGTTGGAAACGGATGTGCAAGTACCTGTCAGCGCACAGTGGTTCCAAGACACGTCTCCGGTGTCCAGACGCATGGAGAGAAAAGGCGTGGACAGAGACCCGTTGGGAAGGGTCGCAGGGTCTACACCAATTTGGAAATTCCCCTGCCATTTGTCCCCAACGGTGACAGAGCAGCCAAAACCAGGCACTGGAGGGGTTTGCTCACATGGATTGGTAATGCTGTTGATCGTGAGTACGAAATGGAATGAGTACGCAGCCGCTGAACAGAGAGCGGGCAGGAACGCCGCTGCAAACAGGACGCTGCGCAGCCAGAATGCAAAACGGTGGGTGTTGAAATGGGACATCATGGTGCTCCTTGGTGACGAAATGGTGCTTATCGTTGGAAGGCGCAGCTTCCAAGGCAACTTGCATGCCGGTTGCAAATTTCGTAACTAAAACAAGGAGTTAGCCAATGCCTTTGGCTGCTTCAAAGCACAGCTGTAAAAAGCGGCGACAGGCTTGCGCGCAGTGCGGCAAGCCGTTTGCCTAATTGCCGTCACCCACGCGGAAGATAGACACCACCTGCACCAGATCCTGCGCCTGGCTTTTGAGGCTGGACGCCGCTGCCGCCATCTGCTCCACCAGGGCCGCGTTCTGTTGCGTCACCTGGTCCATGTGCATCACCGCTTCACCCACTTGCGACACACCGGTGGCCTGCTCGCCGCTGGAGGCGCTGATTTCACGCATCAGATCGGTCACCTTGCGAATGCTGGTGACCACCTCGGTCATGGTGACGCCTGCCTTGTCCACCAGCAGCGTGCCTTGCTCGACCCGGTTCACGCTGGTGTCAATCAGCAGCTTGATCTCTTTGGCAGCAGCGGCTGAGCGCCCGGCCAGGGAGCGCACTTCGGATGCCACTACCGCAAACCCGCGCCCCTGGTCGCCCGCGCGTGCCGCTTCCACAGCGGCGTTCAAGGCCAGGATGTTGGTCTGGAACGCAATGCCGTCGATCACACTGATGATGTCCGATATCTTGCGCGAAGCGTCATTGATGCCCTTCATGGTCTGCACCACCTGGGCCACCACCACGCCGCCCTGTTCGGCCACGTTGGTGGCGTTCATGGCCAGCTGGTTGACCTGGTGCACATCGTCCGCATTGCGGTGTATGGACACGCCCAGCTCCTCCATGCTGGCGGCGGTTTCTTCCAGGTTGCTGGCTTGCGATTCGGTGCGCGCCGACAAATCATGGTTGCCCTGGGCGATCTCCGAACTCGCCATGGCCACATGCTGGCTGGTGCTGCGCACATTGGAGACCAGGCGGCGCAGATTCTGCTGCATGGACTCCAGTGAGTGCATCAGGCTCTGCGTATCGCCCTGGGCGACCTGGATGTGCATGCTGAGATTGCCATCCGCAATGGCCGCAGAAATCTCCTTGGCATAGGCAGGCTCGCCGCCCAGCTGCCCATGCAGGCGCCTGGTGACCAGCACGCTGATGACCAGTGCCGCAAGGAAAATCAAAACCATGGCCGCCCCCATCCAGGCCAGGGACGTGGAGTAGACCCGGTCCGACACCTCCATGGTGCTTTGCGCAGAGGCGGCCCTTTGGTCCACCAGCGCATCAATGATGGTGCCCAGCTTGTTGGCCTTGTTGAGCAGCGTCGCATCATCGGTGGGCACATCCGGGCTCATCTGAACCAGGTCCAGCGGCTGCGCTTGCACCAGACTCACAAAGGCGCGCAGGTCCTTGTCCCAGAGTGCCAGCTTGTCCGCCAGCAGCTTGGCCTGCTCCTGCATCTCGCTGGAGTGGGCGTGCTGCTTGACGATGTCCAGGCGTTTGCCGATGTCGGCCAGGCTGCTTGCGACTTCCGTGCCCAGCTTCTTGCGCTCCGAATCCGTGGTGGCGGTGAGCAGCTGCGCCTGCGAGCGGCTGGCTTTGAAAATCAGGCCGCGCAGCTGCTCTGCGGCCTGGCCTGCAGCATATTCACGCTCGTACAGCAACTTGGTGGAGCCATTGATGGTCCGCATTTGAAACAGGGAAAAACCCAGCGCCACAGCAGCCAGCAACACGATGCTGGAAAACGCCAGCCACAACAGGTTGCGTACCGAGAGGTTGTGCCACATGGCCTTGTTACCAACCTGAAAGCGCGCTGCATATTGTGTAGGTTCTGACATGGAATTCCGATTCGATGAGTCATTGAAACGTATTTTTGGGAGCACATTTGGGATCGCCTGCTGTGCCCCCGTTTCAATTGATACTAACCTCATACGGAGCGCGGTTTTCCTTCACGAGGACCTTGATGAGATTTTGGGAGGCTGGGTGCGCAAGGCAATGAAGCGGCGCTTTCTGTCCCTAGCGAAGAAAAGCCAGGTGTTGCAGCAGCAAGCCCAGTAGGGCGCAGAACAGGGCTGCCGGCATGGCAATGGCGCCGACCTTCAGAAATTGCCAGGCGCTCACCTGCTCGCCCTCGCGGCGGATGGCGACCAGCCACAGGATGGTCGCCAGCGAGCCGGTGATGGACAGGTTGGGCCCCAGGTCCACGCCAATGGCAATGGCGCTGCGGACCACGGGTTCTGCATCGGCGCTGGCCGCCACCGTGCCCGCAATCAGACCGGCGGGCAGGTTGTTGACCAGGTTGGAGGCGAATGCAATCGCGCTGCCCGCTAGCAGCGCAGCGCCGGCGGAGGAAACGCTGCTTGCGTAGTGCAAGCTGGTGCTGAGCACTTCCAATGCGCCAGATCGTTGCAGCCCCTCGACCAGCACAAAAAGGCCGGCCACCAAAGCCAGTACCGACCACGAGACATGCCTGAGAATAGGCAGCGGCGACGCGCGCTTGTACACAAAAGTGGCGGCGCACACGCTGCCGGCGGTCAGCAAGGTGGCCAAGCCCAGCGGCAGGGCCAGGGCCGATGCACCCAGCAACACCAGCACCGTCAACACCACACCGCCAGCGGCCAGCTTGCCGGAGGTGGACAGGGGTTGCAGCGCCATATCCTGGGCTACTTCCAGCTTCAACTCCTGGCGATAAATGGTTTTGAGCACCGCATAGGTGGCCAGGATGGCCAGCACCGAGGGGATGGAAAATCGCCCCACCCAGGCCCCCAGCGACGGCATGCTGTCGCCAAAAACCACCAGATTGGCCGGGTTGGAAATCGGCAGCACAAAGCTGGCCGCATTGGCAATGAAGGCGCAGACCATCAGATAAGGCAGTGGCGCCACCTTGGCCCGGCGGCTGACGGCAAGCACCGCCGGGGTCAGCACCACGGCCGTCGCGTCGTTGGACATGAAGATGGTCACCAGGGTGCCAACTCCATACACCAGCAGGAAAAGCCGCTGGGCCGACCCGTGGGCTTCGCGCACACACAGGGTCGCCAGGTAGTCGAACAGGCCTTCGGAGCGCGCCAGCTCGGACAGCAGCATCATGCCCACCAGGAACAAATAGACGTCGTTGCCTTTGCCTATGGCCGCGTAGGCGCTGCTCCAGGGAATCAGTCCGGCAAGAACCAGCAGCGCCGCCCCGCCGCAGGCAGACAGTGCCTCAGACAGATTCCAGGGCCGCAGCAGCACGCCCACCATGGACACCGTGGTGATGGCGTAGGTCGCCGCGTTCGCGTTGAGTAGCTCTGCATGGAGGTCGAAATTCATAGGTCCGATGGTATGCGCCAATCGACCCCAACCTGGCGCGCGCTCAGTAGCGGTACACGCCCTGCCCAGTCTTGCGCCCCAGCCGGCCGGCCGCCACCATTTCTTTGAGCAGCGGGCAGGCGCGGTACTTGCTGTCGCCAAACTCGTTCAGGTACACCTCCATCACCGCCAGGCACACATCCAGGCCCACCATATCGGCCAGGGCCAGCGGGCCTATGGGCTGGTTGCAGCCCAGCTTCATGCCGGCATCAATGTCTTCGGCCGTGGCCAGGCCTTCGGACAGCACAAAAAAGGCTTCGTTGATCATGGGCACCAGGATCCGGTTGACGACAAAGCCGGGCGCGTTCTTCACGGTGATGGGTGTCTTGCCCAGGGCCTGCGCCATGGCATGCACGGCGGCATGGGTGGCGTCGCTGGTCTGCAGGCCGCGGATGATTTCCACCAGCGCCATCATGGGTACCGGGTTGAAGAAGTGCATGCCAATGCAGCGCTCGGCACGGCCCGTAACGGCGGCCAGCTTGGTGATGGAAATCGACGAGGTGTTGGAGGCAATGATCACCTCAGGCCCGACCATGGCGTCAATCTGCTTGACGATCTTGACTTTGAGGTCGTAGTTCTCGGTGGCCGCCTCGATCACCAGTTGCGCGGGTTGCAGATCCTCGTAGCGGATGCTGCCCTGGATGCGCGCCAGGGCAGCATCGCGCTCAGCCACAGTGAGCTTTTCTTTCTTGATCAGGCGCTCCAGGCTGGCGCCTATGGTGGCCAGGCCCTTGGCCACGGCGGCCTCGGAGATGTCAATCATCACGACCTGCAGGCCGGAGACGGCGCAGGCCTGCGCAATGCCGTTGCCCATGGTGCCGGCACCGATGATGCCAACTGTTTCGATTTTCATATGCGGGTCTTTCTAGTGGGGTGTTGCGATCAGCTCCTCCCAAATATAGCGACAAAAAAAGCAGCACCGCACTCACCTAAAATCCCGGCATGACCCAACACACAACGATTGCCACGCACAGCGGCAGCTTCCACGCCGACGACGTATTCGGCGTAGGCGTCCTCATGGGCGTATTTCCCTCCCACAGCCTGCTGCGCACGCGCAACAACGAGCGCATTGTCGCGGCCGATTTCGCGGTCGATGTGGGCGGCTTGTGGGATGCCAGCACGGGCCGCTTTGACCACCACCAGCGCGGCTTTACCGGCGCCCGCCCAACGCGCCTGGTGGAGGGCCAAGAAGTCACCGGTGTGGGTTACGCCAGCGCCGGTCTGGTCTGGGCCGCTTTTGGCGCGGCCTACGTTGAGGCCCTGGCCCGCAGCAAGGGCTACGCGCTCGAGTCGCAAGGCGTGGCGGAGATTGTGGCCGCCATCGACGCCTCGCTGGTGCAGTACCTGGACATTGTGGACACCGGCCAGGGCGATGTGGCCGCTGGCATCTTCGGCCTGTCGGCCCTGGTGGCGCAGCTCAATACCAACTGGATGGAAGAGGCCGGCCTCACGCTGGAGGCCAAGGCCGAGTTGCAACAGCAGCGCTTTGTGGAGGCGATTGCCATCGTGCGCACCTTCCTGGACCGCGCCATCATCAAGCGCATTGCGCAGCTGCGCTCCATGGACATCGTGCGCCAGGCACCGCGCCTGCTGGGCGGGCGCGTGCTGCACCTGCAAGAGGGCGGCATGCCCTGGAGCCGTGTGGTGATGGACGAAATGCCCGAGGTGATGTTTGTGATCTACCCGGACTCGGATGGCCAGCAGTACCAGATCAAGACCGTGCCGCTGCAATCCGGCTCCTTTGCCACCCGCATGGATTTGCCGCAAAACTGGGCCGGGCTGCGCGAGCAGGAACTGGCCGCGGTGTCGGGTGTGGCCGACGCCGTGTTCTGCCACCTGAATGTGTTCATTGGCGGCGCCCGCAGCCTGGCTGGCGCCACGCGCATGGCCGAGCTGGCGCTGCTGGCTGCACCGACTAAGGCACCGGCCACGGCCACGGCACTTTGAACCTTGACCTTTGAAAGAACCGCATGTTTCGCACCCTCCTCAAATCCAAAATCCACCGCGTCGCCGTCACCCACTGCGAGCTGCACTACGAGGGTTCCTGCGCCATCGATGAAGACCTGCTGGACGCCGCCAACATTGCCGAGAACGAGCAGGTCCACATCTGGAACATCAACAACGGCGAGCGCTTCATCACCTACGCCATCAAGGGTGCGCGCGGCTCCGGCATGGTGTCGGTCAACGGCTCGGCCGCGCGCCGCGCCAGCGTGGGCGACCTGATCATCATTGCCGCCTTTGCCCAGGTGCACGACGAACAGGTAGGCGCGCATGTGCCGCAGCTGGTGTTTGTGGACGGCAGCAACAAGCAGACCGCGCTGCGGCACCAAGTGCCTACGCAGCAGCTGTGAGGCGCTTCAGCGCGCCCGGCTGCGCCGCGGCTTGGCGGCTTTGCTGTCGCTGGGCTCTTCTGCGGCGCCCAGGTCCAGGCACAGCAGGGTGTCGGCGTAGGACATGAAGCGGTTCAGGTAGTCGGGCGAGATCTCGCGCATCAGGGCCAGTGAGCGCAGCACCAGCATGTGCGAGTTGATCGGGCCGGCGTTCTTGGGGGCAGTGTCCAGGGCCTGCGCCAGCTGCTTGTTGGCACTGAGCTTGGACCAGGTGTTGCGGAATTGGCGCACGGATTTCAGCTCCGGGCTTGCCGGTGCTGCCAC
>JAYVNF010000106.1:0-2007 GCA_043758575.1 Rhodoferax sp. | reverse complement strand
CTGGCGCACCGCGGCCTCCTGCTTGACCGCCTGCTGTTTCACCGCAGCCAGGCGGTTGAGCTGAAGCTGCTGGTAGGCCGAGATGTGATCCGAGAGCTGCTGCAGCTGCGGCCGTATGCTGCCTTGCAAGGCAGCCAAGGCCAGCTCGCGTTTGTCGGCCTTTACATAGCGCGAGAACTTCACCAGGCCCACCAGCACGCCCGAGGCATCGTCGCCGACCTGCGTGGCCACCTTCAGCGACTCCGGCGTGCCCTCGGCCGGCAGGGATTTTTGCAGGGCTTCGAGTTTTTCGCCGACCTGGGCTCGCCCGGAGGCGATGGCCGCAAAAACCTGCTCCAGCTGGGCGGCGTCGCTGGTCAGCAGGGCATCGCGCGCATTCACGTTCAGGCCCGAGAGCAGTTCCTGGATGCTTTGCAGCTCGGTGGTGCGCGGGATGCGCTCGTCCAGCACCTGGTCATAGAAGGCGCGCACCCGGCCGATGTTGGTGATGCCCAGCGCAGCGGTCACAAAAATCATGGCGATCAGCAAGACGTAGCCACCCGCCAGGCGGGCCGCTACCCCGGTGTGTAAAAAGTTGAGCCGGTGTGCAGAAGGGGTTTTTTTCATGGTCTTCTTTCCTGGCTCTCTTTGCCATCAAAGCCGTCCCAGCGCTGCAGCGGGCCGCCAAACAGGGCGGCCCGGTAGCCCAGCAACGGGCCCAGGGCTAGCGTCTCCGGCCAGGGCGCAAGCAGCCCGGGCTTGGTCATCCACCAAAAATGGAGCAGGCCGAGAATGGCCACGGCATACACCAGCCGGTGCAGCCGGCGCCAGTAGCGGCCCAGGCGGCGCACCATGGCCATGGGGGAGGTGATCGCCAGCGGCAGCAGCAGCAGGGCCGCCAGGCCGGCCAGCACATAGGGCTTTTCCTGCACATCGGCCCAGGCCGCGCCGGCGTCGTAGCCCAGGTCAAAGGCGGTATAGACCCAGGCGTGCAGCAGCGCGTAGGCACAGCACCACAGGCCCAGGGGCCGGCGCAGGCGCACCAGCCAGTTCCAGTCGGACAGGCGCTTGCCATAGCGCCGGTTGGTAAAGGCCGATAGCGTGGTCAGCCAGCGCCGCATCGGGGTGATGCACAGGGTCAGTGTCAGCAGCACCAGGGCGCTGCGCCCGCTGCTGTGCAAGAGCAGGGCCAGCGGGTTGGGCCCCAAGTCCTGGGCCAGGCACAGATACAACAGGGCCAGGGCCGGCAGCGCGCAGGCGGCAAACAGCGCCCGCCACACGAATGTGAAATGGTTTTTCAGCCAGGCCGCCAACATGGTTCAGAACAGGGTTTGCGGGTCCTGGCCCCGGTACAGATCGGCCACCCATGGCGCATAGCCGTTGAAGGGCAGGGTGGGGCGCTTGTGCAGCTCGCCTATGCGGTTCTCGCGCGCCTGGCTCCAGCGCGGGTGCGGCTGCTGCGGATTGACGTTGCCGTAAAAGCCGTATTCCGAGGGCGCAAGCGTGCTCCAGCTGCTGGGCGGCTGGGCGTTGACCAGGCGTATGGTGGTGATGGCCTTGGCGCTTTTGAAGCCGTATTCCCAGGGCAGGGCCAAGCGCAGCGGCGCGCCATTCTGCTTGGGCAGGGGCTGGCCATAGAGGCCGGTGGCGGCAAAGGCCAGCGGGTGCATGGCCTCGTCGATGCGCAGGCCTTCGCGGTAGGGCCAGGGCAGGGCGCCGCCGCGCTGGCCAATCATTTCGCTGCTGCGCTTCAGGCTCTCAAAGGCCACAAACTTGGCGCGGCTGGTGGGGCGCGCGCGCACAATCAGGCGCGCCAGGGCAAAGCCGGACCAGGGAATCACCATGGCCCAGCCCTCCACGCAGCGCAGGCGGTAGATGCGCTCCTCCACACCGAAGAGGCGCTGCAGGTCGTCCACGTCCACGGTGTAGGGCTTTTCCACCTCGCCCTCCACCGTGATGGTCCAGGGCGCCAGCGTCAGGGCCTGGGCCAGGAATTTCACCGCCTGCTTGTCGCTGGAGAACTCGTAG
>JAYVNF010000105.1:0-6462 GCA_043758575.1 Rhodoferax sp. | reverse complement strand
CATTCGGCCCAGTAGTCCACCAGGGTGGGCTGAGAAGCTTGCAGAACGTCGGCTTCAAAGCTGGCGTCGGTAACGTGTTTGATGAGATCGCTGGCCATGGACTTTCCTTTGGGAGTTGCAGATACCGCTAAAGTTGCGGCATTGTGACAGAAACCAAGTGCCACAAGCCGGCTCAGCCCCTATGAAAGGCATAGCCAGAATTGTTGCCTGCAGGCGCGGCGCCTGAGGCTGGTGATTTGTGTGCTCCACTCCGGGGTTGCCCTGCTGATTGAATTGAACGCCCCATGAAACCTACCCTTCCCGTTGCCATCATTGGCGCCGGCCCCGCCGGCCTGATGGCCGCACAAATACTTGCCGATGCTGGTGTCACGGTGCATGTGTTCGATGCCATGCCTTCGATTGGCCGCAAATTTTTGCTGGCCGGCAAAGGCGGGCTGAACCTCACCCACTCCGAGGGAGCGGACACGTTTGCCGGACGCTACGGAGCACGGCGCAACGCCATCGAGCTCGTGCTCAAAGACTTTGACGCGACCACACTGCGCGAGTGGGCGCACAGCCTGGGCATAGACACCTTTGTCGGCAGCTCGGGGCGTGTGTTTCCCAAAGACATGAAAGCTGCACCCCTGCTGCGCGCCTGGTTGCAGCGCCTGCGCCATCCGGCAGCGGGTGCCGCCGTGCAGTTCCACATGCGCCACCGCTGGACCGGCTGGAGTGAGGACGAGGACCTGCTCTTTGATACGCCCGACGGCTCAGTGTCGTTTCAGGCTGCGGCGGTAGTGCTGGCACTGGGTGGTGGCAGTTGGGCGCGCCTGGGCTCGAATGGTGCCTGGGTGCCTTTGCTGGCGCAACAAGGGGTGGCGGTGGCGCCGCTGCTGCCCTCCAACTGCGGCTTTGACGTTCAAGGTGGCTGGAGCGAGCATTTTAAAAGCCGCTTTGCCGGCCAGCCTTTCAAGTCGGTTGCGATTGCATGTGCCATGCCGGATGGCCAAACCTGGCGGCGCAAGGGCGAGTTTGTTGCCACGGCGCATGGGGTGGAGGGCAGCCTGGTGTATGCCGCATCGGCATTGTTGCGCGATGCGATCATCCGCCATGGCAGTGCCAGTTTTGCCCTGGACTTGCTGCCCGACATGGGTCCCGAGCAGGTGCTGCAAGAGGTTAGCCATCCACGTGGCGCGCGCTCGCTGTCCAGCCACCTCAAGAGCCGCTTGAACCTGGACGGAATCAAGGCCGCCATGCTGCATGAGCTGCTGGACAAGGCAACTATCAACGACCCGGTGCGCCTTGCGATAGCCATCAAGTCCTTGCCTGTTGTGCTGCAGGCGGCCCGCCCGATCGACGAGGCCATCAGCACGGCCGGCGGCGTGTTGTTCGAAGTGCTTACCCCCGGCCTGATGCTGGAGCAGCTGCCTGGCGTGTTTTGCGCTGGCGAGATGCTGGACTGGGAAGCGCCTACCGGGGGCTATTTGCTGCACGCCTGTTTTGCTACTGGCCGTGCGGCCGGGCAGGGTGTGCTGGACTGGTTGGGGCAGCCGCCCCGCTGAGGTCTTAGGCGGCGTTCAGTCGCTCTTGCGTTGCTTGCAGCAGTTCCCGCAACTGTGCGGCCTGGAAGGGCTTGGCAAGAAAGCCGTCCATACCCGCATCCGCGCAGGCCTGGCGGTCACTGGGCATGGCATTGGCCGTCATGGCCACGATGGGTACGTGCGCCAATTGGTGGGTCTGCTCATGGGCGCGGATGGCGCGGGTGGCCTGCAGCCCGTCCATCACCGGCATCTGCATGTCCATGAAGACCATGTCAAAGCGTTTTTGCGTGGCGGCCTGTACGCCCTCTTGCCCGTTGTGCGCCAGGGTCACGTGGTGGCCCGCACGCTCAATCAGGCTGATTGCCAGTTTTTGATTAATGGGGTGGTCCTCCACCAACAGCACCTGCAAACCCCTTGGGGCAGTGCTGTCGACGGCCACGTCGGAGGTGTGCGTTGGCGCAGGTGCTACCGGCGTGGCAAGCAAGGGGCGGCCCAGCTTGAAGGGAAGTGTGAAGGCAAAGGTGCTGCCCTGGTCCACCACGGATTCCAGACGGATCTCACCGCCCAGCAAATGCACCAGGGTGGAGGAGATGGTCAGCCCCAGGCCGGTGCCGCCATAGGTGCGGGTGGTCGAGTTGTCGGCCTGGGTAAAAGCCTCGAACACGCTGGCTTGCTTTTCCGGCGGGATGCCAATGCCGGTGTCGCTGACCCAGAAGCGAAAGCGCTGTGGTGTTTCGGGCTGGCACTCCCAGCCCACGGTGATGGCGCCGCGTGCAGTGAATTTGATGGCATTGCCGACCAGGTTGTTCAGCACCTGGCGCAAGCGATTCGGGTCGCCTACCAAATGGGTGAGCAGCGTGCCGGAGGATTGCGACAGGAGTTGCAGACCCTTGGTTTGGGCACGTGCGCGCAGCGGCGCCATGCAGTGGCGCAGCAACTGTTCCAGATCGAATTCAATCGCCTCCAGCTCCACCCGGCCGGCCTCGATTTTGGAGAAGTCCAGTATCTCGTCAATGATGTTCAGCAGCGCGTTGGCCGAGCTCTTTACCACCAACAGCTGCTCACGTTGCTCCGCGTTCAGCCGGGTGTCCAGCACCAGATCGGTCATGCCCAGGATGCCGTTCATGGGGGTGCGGATCTCGTGGCTCATGTTTGCTAAAAATTCACTCTTGGCCCGGTTCGACTGCTCGGCCTGTTCCTTGGCTTGCACCAGGTCCAGCACCCGCTGTTTGATGGTTCTGGACATGGTGTTGAAGGCCGCCCCGAGTTGGCCCAGTTCGTCATCCCCTTCGTTCACCGGTTCCGGATTCAGGTTGCCGGCGGTGACCTCGCGGCTGGCGCGTGTCAGGTCCACCAAATGCCGGGTCAGCCACAGGCCCAGGACCAGCAACAGCAGGGCGGACATCAGCAACTCACCCAGTGCAATCAAGGCACCCTGCGTCAACAAAGCCCTGCGGGCAGCCAGGATGTGGGACAGGTCCATGCCCATGTACAGCGTGCCCAACCTTTGACCAAACATCAGGATGGGTGTTTGCACATGGTGCACTGGCTGCGTGGCCTGCAGTGAAAGGTCAAATTGCGAATCTGCGTTTGGCAGCGCCTGCTCCTTGGGCCAGCCGCTGCTGGCCACGCGGTTGTTTTGCGTGTCCACCACCACCAGGTAGCTCACCCCTTTTTGGCTCAGGCTTTCATCCAGCACCGATTGCACGGTGGCGTAGTCGCGCTGTGCCAGCGGGGCAACGGTGGCGGCGCTCAGGATGGGCGTGATCTGCTTGGCGTGCTGCTCTACCTGCTCTACCAGGTAGCTGTTCATCAGGCGCAGGCTGTTGCTGACAAGCAGCGTCAGCATGACGGCCTCCACCAGCACCGCGGCCAGCAAAAAGCGGGCGCGCACGGAGCGCATGGGAAGGCTGATGCGAGGCCACTTCATTGCAGCGAGGCGCGCACTTCCTTGGCATAGGGCTCCATCAGCTCCAACTCCTTGGGCTTGAGCTTGCGGTAGCCCTCCAGCTTGTATTTCTCAAAGTAGGTTTTGCCCTCCGCGCTGCTGGCAAAGCCGGCCAGCGCGGCATCGATCTGGTCCTTGCGCGCCGCCTGGCGCTTGTTGAGCATGTAGACGCGCCCGGCCAAGGGATCGCTGATGACCAGAAAGCGCATCTGTGCCTGCAACTCCCGGCTCAGGCTCTGGTAATTGGCCAGTGAGGTAAAGCCGGCGACCGCTTCGCCCGAGAGCACCAGGCGCGCCACGCTGTCCGATGCACTGACATAGCGCAGGGTGTCGGGATTGCCGTTCTGCTTCATCCAGTGCTGGCCCCATAGCGTGACCAGGGAGGTGGGTGACAGCCCCAGCACCGGCTTTCCCACCAGGTCCTTGGCGGTTTTGAAGGGACTGTTGCCCGCCACCAGTGCGACGGCACGGAAATCGGCGCTGTAGGTCAGCAAGGGGAGGTAGTCGCCATCGGTTTGGGCAAGGCGTGCCTGGTGGCCGGTGGTGACGGCAATGTCGTATTCCTGGTGCAGCATGCGCTTGGCAAATTCGGTGAAGTCGGGGGCGGTGACCACTTCCACCGGCATCCCTAAGGCCTTTTCCAACTGCGTGCGCAAGGGCTGGTACATCTCCAGAATCACCCGCGCGCTGGTATGGGGCGCAATGCCCAGGCGAAAGACTGCCGGTGTTTGGGCCCGTGCCGCAAGGCTACCCAAACCCAGAGCCAGGCCCAGAAATATTCGGCGAGAGGAATTTGACATTCGCATGGGAGTGGCCTTCATTTTCGAAACCTGATTATCCGGGCTAGGCAAGCCGGCAGCGCCCCAAAAGCAAAGTTTCTTGATCTAGCTGCGTTGTAAGGCCTGGCGAATCCGTTCAATGGTTTCGGGCATGGGCGCTCGCGTGGAAACTTCCAGCCCGAGCTGTCTGGCAATGTCGTTGACGCGGGCGGGGTTGAGGGGCAAGCCGCCAGCATCAACGGCGCTCACCAGGTCTTTGGCGCGCTGCTCAGGGGTGGGGGACGGCTTGGCTGGAAAGCGTGCTTTGAGCCAGAGGAGGGTACGTTTGGAAAGCACGGTGCCCTTTGTTTTACAACTGCTTCCATGCTACAGGAATTCAAGGGGGCTCCTTCACGTCACGGGTGCACTGGCATGCTGAAGCGCAATAGATGCCTGTGCGACGCGGTTCTGACTTACACGTCCAAACGGATGAGGGCAGGTCCTTGTGTTCAACATAAATGTGCAATGTGCAGCAGGGAAACTTAAGGCGTTGTAAGGAACCTCCTCCTGCAACGGCTCAAGTCGCGTCTGGATCGACTTCCATCAAAAGAACTCTCTGCAATGAACCGAATTTCCAAGTTCCCCGTCAAGACCGTCCTGGCTTGCGCCTTGTTGTCGATTGGCTATATGCAAGGTGCGGCAGCGCAATCTTTTACGCCCGGCAATCTGATTGTTTCCCGCACCATGTACGACGGCGTGGCCTCCACGGTATCGGTGGGCCAGGCCTTGCCCGGCGGCGGGGTGGCCATTGGCGACGGCTCGTTTGCCAACGTGTTCAAGAATGAATCGCCCGATCCATCTTTTGGCATCACTTCCTCGATCTATCTGGACCAGATGACCACCAGCGGTAGCTTGGTCCACACCACCGCGATTGACTCCAACCAGATCACCACCAGCTTTGCCTCCAAGAGCGAGCTGGCATTGAACATTTCGACCGACGGAACTTCCGTCAGCTTCATGGGCTACGCGGCGCCCAAAAATACACTTGACGTCTCCAACTCCAATACGACGGCCATGTTTGACTCCACCAATCCGGTGGGCACAACCTATGCACGGGCCATTGCCACGGTGAACCTGAGCTCAGGTGCCCTGGGTGTGACGGACGTGAATGCCTACAGCGGCAACAATGGTCGCGCCGCAGTGCTGGCCAATGGCCAGTACTACATGGTCGGTAATGCCGGCAATGGCAGTGGCAATGGCACCCAGCTCAGCAACCTGAGCAACAACACCGGCGTGCAGAGCATTGCCGTGGGCAGCTCGGGCAACACCACCGCCGTGGGTGCTGCGCAGGGTACCTTTGGCAGCGCCACCGGCTACCAGACCGGCTTTTCGCTGGCCCAGTTGCCTGATCCGGCCCATCCCGGCAGCAACTATGCGGCTGACAAAACGGGCAAGGACAACAACTTCCGCGGCATGACGGTGTTCAACAAAACCCTGTATGTCACCAAGGGCAGCGGCAGCAATGGTGTGAACACGGTCTACCAGGTCGGCGCTACCGGCGCTTTGGCCAACGGCGGCGTGTTGACCAATGCCGCCATCACCGTGATGCCGGGCTTCAATGCCTTGTCGGAAAAGGTTGCAGAGACCACCGCCACCCTGACTGCCACTCCGCACCCCTTTGGCCTGGTGTTCCAGGACGCTAGCACCATGTTTGTTGCCGACGAAGGCGATGGCGTGCGCATGGGCGTGGCCGGCAAGGTCAGCACCTTCAACGGCTTGCAGGAATGGAAGCTCAGCAACGGCGTATGGACCAAGACGCAAACCTTTCAGCAAGGTCTGGTCGGACAGGTGTCCACTCCCAGTGGCCTGAGCTGGCAAGTGCAGCAGGACGGCCTGCGCAACATCACGGGCCAGGCCAATGCCGATGGCAGCTTCACCATCTATGGCACCACGTCCACGGTCAGCAATGAGTTGACACACGACCTGGGTGCAGACCCGAACGAAATCGTCTCCATCACCGTGGGTGCGAATTCCACCGCCGCCAACACGGCTTTCAACGTGTTGCAAATTGCCGCTGCTGGCCAGCGTTTTGGTGGCGTCGCCATCGCGCCTGTCCCTGAGCCAGAAAGCTACGCCATGCTGTTGGCCGGGCTGGGTCTGGTCGGTGCGATCTCTCGTCGTCGCAAGAGCAAGCAAGCCTAAGCAGGACGCCCAGCGCGTCGGGGGCGGGCCATAG
>JAYVNF010000104.1:0-6469 GCA_043758575.1 Rhodoferax sp. | reverse complement strand
GCGGCGTGAGCTGGTGCGCGTCCAGCACGGTGCGCGTGTAGCGCGACTCCTTGTTGGTCACCACGGCCAGCTTCACGCCCTGCGCTCTCAATGTGGTCAGCGTCTCACGCACTTGCGGGTACAGGTGGCTGCGGGTGCCACAGCGGCGCTGGTAGTGGACATCGAACTCGGCGGCGATCGCCGGCAGGGTCTCGCTCTTGCGCACGCTGGCGACGGACACGCCGCCGCTAAAGGCCAGGGCCTGCACCAAGAGCGCGGCCGTGCCGTGGCCTATCCAGTCGTTGACCTGCTGCAGGCTCACCTCCACCAGATCGAAGCGGCGCAAGGTGTCGTTGACGGCGTCGCAAATTTCGGGGGCGGTGGCGATAAGCGTGCCGTCCAGGTCGAACATGACCAGGTCATAGGGAAGAGACATGCGCCGCTCCTTCAGTTCGACGAGGCCAGGATCTGCGCCGGCAGCTCCTGCTCTGGCGTGCGGGCAGCGGCACTGTGCGCACGGTTCACCAGCAGGTGCACGGCGGTGACCACGCGCTCGGCCGTGATGCCAAAGTGCTGGTACAGGTCTTTGGCCGGCGCCGACTCGCCAAACGTGGCCATGCCTATCACCATGCCGGTGCGGCCAACGTACTTGCGCCAGAAGTCCGGGTGCGCGGCCTCTATCGCCACGCCGGGCAGGTCCAGCGGCAGCACCTGGTCCTGGTAGGCATGGGTCTGGCGGTCAAACACATTGCTGCAGGGCATGGAGACCACGCGGGTGGCAATGCCCTCGGCGGCCAGCGTGGCCTGGGCCTGCATGGCCAGCTCCAGCTCGGAGCCGGTAGAAAGGATCACGGCCTTCGCACCTTCCATGTCGGACAGCACATAGCCGCCGCGGCGTATGCGTGAGGCCATGTCGGCGTGGCTCAGGCGCGGCAGGTTCTGGCGCGACAGGCACAGGGCGCTGGGGCCGTCCTTGCGTTCAACGGCACTGGCCCAGGCCACGGCTGTTTCCAGTCCATCGGCCGGGCGCCACACGTCCAGGCCGGGGATGATGCGCAGCGAGGGGATGTGCTCCACGCTCTGGTGCGTGGGGCCGTCTTCGCCCAGGCCTATGCTGTCGTGGGTGAAGACGTGGATGACGCGGCGCTTCATCAAGGCGGCCATGCGCACCGCGTTGCGGCTGTAGTCGCTGAAGGTCAGAAAGGTGCCGCCATAAGGGAGGTAGCCGCCGTGCAGGGCCATGCCGTTCATCATGGCGGCCATGCCGAATTCGCGCACGCCATAGCTCATGTGGTTGCCGCTCTGGAACTGGCCTGTTGCATTCACACCGGCTTTGACGCAGCCCTTGAAGTTGGTGAGATTCGAGCCGGTCAAATCCGCACTGCCACCAAAGAACTCGGGCAACAAGGGCGCCAGCACATCCAGCGCATTCTGGCTGGCCTTGCGGGTGGCCACAGGGTCGGGCTTGGCGGCAATGGCGGCCAGCAGTGCGGGCAGTTGCTCGGCAAAAGCGGGCAGCAAATCACCCGCCATGCGCCGCTCCAGCTCGGCCGCGCGGGCCGGGAATTCCACACGGTAGGCCTCAAAGCGGGTGCGCCAGGCGCGCTCGGCCGCTTGGCCGCGCGCCTGGGCATTCCAGGCCGTGGCAATGTCCTGCGGGATTTCAAACGGGGCGGCAGTCCAGCCCAGGGCCGCGCGGGTGGCGGCTACTTCAGCTGCACCCAGGGCCGCGCCATGCACATCATGCGTGCCGGCCTTATTGGGCGAACCCATTCCAATGATGGTCTTGCAGCAAATCAGCGTGGGCCGTCCGTCGGGCAGCGCAGCTTGGGCCTGCGCAGCGCGCACGGCCGCATCCAGCGCGACCGGGTTGTGGCCGTTGACCGCGGGAATGACGTTCCAGCCATAGGCGGCAAAACGCTGCGGCGTGTTGTCGGTAAACCAGCCCTCCACATGGCCGTCAATCGAGATGCCGTTGTCGTCATAAAACGCAATCAGCTTGGATAGCTTCAAGGTGCCGGCCAGCGAGCAGACCTCGTGGCTGATGCCCTCCATCAAACAGCCGTCGCCCATGAAGACATAGGTGTTGTGGTCCAACACCGTGTGGTCGCCCTGGTTGAATTCGGCGGCCAACAGTTTTTCGGCCAGCGCCATGCCCACGGCATTGGCCAGGCCCTGGCCCAGCGGGCCGGTGGTGGTTTCCACGCCGGGGGTGACGTCCACCTCCGGGTGGCCTGGCGTCTTGCCGTGCAGCTGGCGGAAGTTTTTGAGTTCTTCCATGGGCAGGTCGTAACCGGTCAGGTGCAGCAGCGCATACAGCAGCATGGAGCCGTGGCCATTGCTCAGCACGAAGCGGTCGCGGTCCATCCAGTGCGGGTTACTCGGGTTGTGCTTGAGGTGGCGGTTCCACAGCACCTCGGCAATATCGGCCATGCCCATGGGCGCGCCGGGGTGGCCGGACTTGGCCTTTTCCACCGCGTCCACGGCCAGCATGCGAATTGCGTTGGCCATGTTGCGGGCCATCTCGGGGCTAGGTTGCTGACTCATATCAGGCTCCCCGCTTCTTGCGTTCCATCATGCGCCAGATGAAGGGCGTGAAGATGAGTTGCATGGCGAGTTCCATCTTGCCGCCGGGCACCACGATGGTGTTGGCGCGGCTCATGAAGCTGCCGTCGATCATGCTGCGCAGGTACTGGAAGTCGATGCCCTTGGGCTTGGCAAAGCGGATCACCACCATGCTTTCATCCGGGCTGGGAATGTCGCGCGAAATGAAGGGGTTGCTGGTGTCCACCATGGGCACGCGCTGGAAGTTCACGTGGGTGTGCATGAACTGCGGGCAGATGTAGTTCACGTAGTCGGGCATGCGGCGCAGGATGGTGTCGGTCACGGCCTCGGTGCTGTAGCCGCGCTTGGACTTGTCGCGCCAGAGTTTCTGGATCCACTCCAGGTTGATCACCGGCACCACGCCGATCAGCAGATCGGGGTGCTGGGCGATGTTGATCTCGGGCGTGACCACGGCGCCATGCAGGCCTTCGTAGAACAGCAGGTCGGTGTTGGCAGGCACGTCTTCCCAGGGCGTGAAGGTGCCGGGCTCCTGCTTGTAGGGGGCGGCTTCTTCGGTGTCGTGCAGGTACTTGCGGCGCTTGCCGGTACCGGTGGCGGCGTAGTCGCGAAACAGGGCTTCGAGCTCGGGGAACATATTGTTCTCGGGGCCGAAGTGGCTGAAGTTTTTGTTGCCCTGGGCCTCGGCCTCGGCCAGGCGGACTTTCATTTCCTTGCGGTCATGGCGGTGGAAGCTGTCGCCTTCAATGACGGCTGCATCCACGTTCTCGCGGCGAAAGATGTTCTCGAAGGTACGCGTCACCGAGGTGGTGCCGGCTCCGCTGGAGCCAGTGATGGCAATGATGGGATGGCGTTCAGACATGGGGGCTGTCTCCTGTAGTTAGAAAGGGGGCTGGAGACGTTCAGTCTCTGAAGAGGCTGCGCTCGGCAAACAATGGCGTGTTCGATTCCTTTTGCTGCGGCTCCGCGTGGTAGCGCTCGATGCGTTCGACCTCGTTTTTGGAGCCAAACACCAGGCCTATGCGCTGGTGCAGGCTGGTCGGCTGCACGCCCATCATGGGCTTCTCGCCGGTGGAGGCGCGCCCACCGGCTTGCTCCATCAGCATGCCTATGGGGTTGGCCTCGTACAGCAGGCGCAGGCGCCCGGGTTTGGCTTTGTCCTTGGTATCCCGCGGGTACAAAAATACACCGCCGCGCATCAGGATGCGGTGCGCCTCGGCCACCATGCTGGCAATCCAGCGCATATTGAAATCCTTCTCGCGTGGCCCGGTTTTTCCGGCCAGGCATTCGTCCACATAGCGCTTCACCGGAGCCTCCCAGAAGCGGCTGTTGGAGGCGTTGATGGCGAACTCCTGCGTGTCCTGCGGAATCTGCAGCTTGGGGTGGGTGAGCATGAACTCGCCCAGGTTGGGGTCCAGGGTGAAGCCGTTCACGCCGTCGCCCACCGTGAGCACCAGCATGGTGGTCGGTCCATACAGGGCGTAACCGGCGGCCACCTGTTTGGCGCCACTTTGCATGAAGTCGGCCTCGCACACATCCGCGCCCGTGTCCGGGCCGCGCAGGATGGAAAAAATGCTGCCCACCGACACGTTCACATCGATGTTGCTGGAGCCGTCCAGCGGGTCAAACACCAACAGGTATTTGCCGCGCGGGTACTGCGCCGGGATCTGGTAGGGCAGGTCCATTTCCTCAGACGCCATGCCGGCCAGGTGCCCGGCCCATTCGGTGCGCTGGATAAACACCTGGTTGCTCAGCACGTCGAGTTTTTTCTGCGTCTCGCCCTGCACATTGACCGAGCCGCCGCTCTCCGCTGCATGGTTGCCCATGGCGCCACCAAGTTCGCCCAGGGCGACGGCGCGGGCAATGGCCTTGCAGGCAATGGCGACGTCCAGGATCAGGGCATTGAAGTCGCCGCTGGCGTCCGGAAAGCGGCGGCGCTCCTCAATCAGGAACTGGGTCAGGGTGGAGCGGTGGCTTAAAGGCATGGGTCTCTTTCTAGGTTTTGAATTTCTTTGCAGGCTCAACGTGGCAGGGCCTGGCGGCGCAGCTCAGCCATCACCGTCTGGTAGCCGCCGTCGGCATCGGGCGCACCAAACACGGCGCTGCCGGCCACGCAGGTGTCAGCACCGGCCTGCACGATGGATGCGATGTTGTCGGTCTTCACGCCGCCGTCCACCTCCAGCCAGATCGGCTGGCCGCCGGCGGCCACATGGGCGTCGATGCGCTGGCGCACGGCGCGCAGCTTGGGCAGGGTACTGGCAATGAACTTTTGTCCACCAAAGCCGGGGTTCACGCTCATCAGCAGCACCATGTCGAGCTTGTCCATCACATGGTCCAGGCACTCCAGCGGCGTTGCGGGATTGAGCACCAGGCCGGCCTTGCAGCCCAGCTCGCGGATCATGGACAGGGTGCGGTCCACATGGCGTGAGGCCTCGGGGTGGAAGGTGATGATGTTGGCTCCGGCCTTGGCAAACAGGGGGATCAGGCTGTCTACCGGCTCCACCATCAGGTGCACATCGATGGGGATGTTCACATGCGGGCGGATCGCTTCGCACACCAGCGGGCCTATGGTGAGGTTGGGCACGTAGTGGTTGTCCATCACGTCGAAATGCACCAGGTCGGCACCGGCACGCTCGATGGCGCGCACCTCCTCACCCAGGCGAGAGAAGTCGGCCGAAAGAATACTGGGGGCCAGGCGCAGGGTGCCGGGCTTGAAGGTGGTAGTGGTCATGGAAGCTTTCGGTTCAAAAAAACGCTGTGCCGGGCAGCCAGGCGCGCCAGGTCGGTATGGCCCAGATCGGGCAGCACGCACAGGGCGCCGCCGAAGTCGTGGTCGGCCGTGTAGTGCGTGGGCGTGACCACGGTGGCCAGGCCGGCGGCGCTGCTGGCCTGCAGGCCGTTGCTAGAGTCTTCAAAGGCCAGGCACTCGTGGGCCGGCAGCTGCAAGGCTTCCAGCATCTGCAGGTAGACCTGGGGATGGGGTTTTTTTACCGGCGCGGTGGAGGCGTCACCAATGGCGCTGAAGTTCAGCCGCCAGTCCGCACCCAGGGCGCGGCGCAGCAGGGCGGCAATGTTCACCGGCGAGGTGGTGGTGGCAATCGCCAGCTGCAAGCCCTCTGCATGGGCTTGCTCCATCAGGGCCAGCACGCCGGGGCGCAGCTGCACCGCGCCGCTGTTGACGCTGTTCTCGTAGGCGGCGGTCTTGAGTTCGTGCAGGCGGTTGATGCTGTCCGAGAGGGCCGTGGCGTCCAGGGCGCGCATGTCGGGGCGCTGGACTTTCCAGTAGTGCAGCATGCGCTCCTTGCCGCCGGAGATGTGCAGCAGCTCGGTGTAGAGGGCCTCGTCCCACTGCCAGTCCAGACCGAACTCGGCAAAGGCCTGGTTGAAGGCCGCACGGTGCGCCGACTCGGTGTCGGCCAGGGTGCCATCCACATCAAAAATCAGCGCCTTGAGCATGCCCGCGTACCTCGCGTTGGGTTGTAAAAAAGGGCCCCCGTATGGGTGACCATGGATTTACTTTAAGCGGGCCAACCCATAAACTCCAATCACGTTTTTTGAAAAACCCATCAGCTTTATCTAATGCTTAATATCTTCTGAGGCCCTGCATGCGCCCCTACACCCTCAAGCAGATACAAACCTTTCTGGAAGTGGCACGACAAAAGTCGGTGTCCAAGGCGGCCGAGCGCCTGTTTGTGACCCAGCCGGCCGTCTCCATGCAGATTCGCCAGCTCGAAGACGCCTTTGGCCTGGCCCTGCTGGAGCCGGTGGGGCGCAACATCCGCCTGACCCATGCGGGCGAGGTGTTCCTGCACCACGCCCAGGCCGCCATGGGCCAGTTCAAGGACCTGGAGGCACAGATGGCCGAGCACATCGGCCTGAAAAAAGGCCGTATCGACCTGGCCGTGGTCAGCACCGCCAAGTACTTTAT
>JAYVNF010000103.1:0-2030 GCA_043758575.1 Rhodoferax sp. | reverse complement strand
GGGCCGCTGCGCAGCGTATTGCCATGCAGTGGTCGGTGCGCATCAACGAGGCCTACCAAAGGCTGAAGGATCCGCTCAAGCGCGCTGCTTATTTGTGTGAGCTGTCGGGTTTCCCGGTCAATGCCCACAGCAACACCGCGATGCCCGCCGCCTTTTTGATGCAGCAAATGGAATGGCGCGAGGCCCTGGACGATGCCACAGGTGCAGAGGCGCTGGATGCCTTGGCCGAGGCGGTGCAAGCCAGCAGAAGGGCGCTGCTGCAACAATGCGCGGCTCTGCTGGATGAACAACATGACTTTGCCGGCGCAGTGGGCGTGGTGCGGACTTTGATGTTTATCGAAAAGTTCAACCAGGACCTGCAGCAGCGGCAAGACCAATTCGCATAGACACACGCACAAAGACAAGCACATAGACACGATGGCGCTTTTACAAATTTCCGAACCCGGTCAATCCCCCAACCCGCACGCGCGGCGCATTGCCGTGGGCATAGACCTGGGCACCACCCATTCGCTGGTGGCCTCGGTGCGCCATGGCGTGGCCGAATGCCTGCCGGATGCCCAGGGTCGCGTGATTCTGCCCAGCGTGGTGCGCTACCTGGATCTGCACAAGCGCCAGATTGGCTATGAGGCGCTGGACAACCAGGTGAACGACCCCGGCAACACCATTGCCTCGGTCAAGCGCCTGATGGGCCGTGGCCTGCGCGATGTGGCGCAAGCCGCCAAGCTGCCTTATGCGCTGCTGGACACGCCTGGTATGGTCACCATACGCACCATCGCAGGTGAGAAAAGCCCGGTGGAGGTAAGCGCCGAGATCCTGGCCACGCTGCGCTTTCGTGCCGAAGACAGCTTTGATGACGAGATCTTTGGCGTGGTCATCACCGTGCCGGCCTACTTTGACGACGCCCAGCGCCAGGCCACCAAGGATGCGGCGCAACTCGCCGGCTTGAATGTGCTGCGCCTGATCAACGAGCCTACTGCTGCGGCCATCGCCTATGGTTTAGACAACGCGTCTGAGGGCGTGTACGCGGTCTATGACCTGGGCGGCGGCACCTTTGATATCTCCATCCTGCGCCTCTCGGCCGGGGTGTTCGAGGTGCTGGCCGCCGGTGGCGATTCGGCCCTGGGTGGCGATGATTACGACCGGGCCCTGGCCGACTGGTTGCTGCAGGAAGCCGGCCTGCATATTGACTCCATGGAAGACCAGGCGCGCTTGATGGCGCATGCGCGCCAGTGCAAGGAAGCCCTGTCCTCTGAAGAGATCGTCACCGCTGAAGTCGAGCTGTCCGTGGGCGCCATCGACCTGTCGCTGAACCGCGAACAATTCGAAGCGGCCACCGCCGCATTGACCCAGCGCACCCTGCAGGCCGTGAAAAAGGCGCTGCGCGACGCCTCGCTCACCAAGGACGACATCAAGGGCGTGGTGATGGTAGGCGGCTCCACCCGCATGCCGCAGGTGCGCCGTGCCGTGGGCGCATTTTTTGGCCAGGACCCTCTGGTCAATCTGAACCCGGATGAGGTGGTGGCGCTGGGCGCCGCCATCCAGGCCAATCAACTGGCGGGTAACAACCCCGACGGCGACCTGCTGCTGCTGGACGTGATCCCGCTGTCGCTGGGCATTGAGACCATGGGTGGCCTGGTGGAGCGCATTGTTCCGCGCAACCAGACCATACCCACCGCCATGGCGCAGGACTTCACCACCTACAAGGACGGCCAAACCGCCCTGGCGCTGCACGTGCTGCAGGGCGAGCGTGACCTGGTGGCCGACTGCCGCAGCCTGGCGCGCTTTGAGTTGCGCGGCATACCACCCATGGCTGCCGGCGTGGCACGCATCCGCGTCACCTTCACGGTGGATGCCGATGGCCTGCTCAATGTGGGCGCCAAGGAACAGGTCAGCGGCGTGGAAGCGCGCATTGACGTCAAACCTTCCTATGGCCTGAGCGACGACCAGATCGCCCAAATGCTCAAGGACAGTTTCAGCACCGCCCAGCAGGACATGCAGGCGCGCGCCCTGGTGGAAGCCCGTGTCGACAC
>JAYVNF010000102.1:0-2033 GCA_043758575.1 Rhodoferax sp. | reverse complement strand
AGGGCCAGGGCAAAGCTGATGACCAGCAGGTAGACCACAAACTTGCACCAGAACTGCACGACCTCAGGCAGCACCTTGACCAGCGAGTCCAGGCCGATGTGGCCGGCATCGCGCACACCGGCGGAGGCGCCGAACATGGCCACCGAGACCACCAGCAGCAGAGCGAGTTGCTCCACATAGGGTGGTGCGTCGTTGAACACATAGCGCAGCACCACGCCGTAGATCACCACGCTCAAGAGGCCCACCAGACAGGCGCAGGCCAGGAACATGGTCCAGCGTGACAGCCGGCCATTGAGTCGGGTGAGTAGGCTCATTTGGCGTTGACGATGTCCTGCACCAGGGCCTTGAGCTCAGGTGTGTTGGCAAACTTGTCCCACACCGGACGCTCGACTTCGACAAAGCTCTTGCGGTCTATGTCCTTGGCCTCGATGATCTTGGCACCGCCCTTGATGACCGCCGCCTTGGCATCTTTTTCCTTGGCTTCCCACAGCGTCACGTAGTAGGGCACGGAGGCCTTGGCGGCCTTGCGAATGGCGCTTTGCTCTTCGGGCGTCAGGGTTTCCCAGATCTTCTTGGAGAACACCAGCACCTCAGGGCCCATGGAGTGCATGGTCTCGGAGTACACAGCTGCCGACTCGTAGTGCTTGGCCTCTTCGTACGAGGGGTAGTTGTTTTCGGCAGCGTCCAAGAGGCCGGTCTTCAGGCCAGTGTAGACCTCGGCAAAAGGCATGGGGGTGGCTGATGCACCCATGGCGCCAATGGTGCTGACCCACAGATCGGACGGTTGCACGCGGATCTTCATGCCCTTGGTGTCGGCCACTGACTTGATGGCTTTGTGGGCGTAGATGGAACGCGCGCCGCTTTCATACAGGGCCAGGCCAATGAAGCCGGCCTTGTCAAAGGCCGCCAAGATCTTGTCGCCCTGGGCACCGTAAATGGTCTTGCGGAAATGCTCGATGTCGCGGAACAAAAACGGCAGCGAGGGAATCATGGACTCGGGCACGATGCCGTGGAAGGCGGCGGTGTTCACGCGCACCATGTCCAGCGCGCCGATCTTGACCTGCTCGACTGTGTCCTTCTCGGAGCCCAGGGCGCTGTCGCCAAAGACCTTGACGCTGTCCTTGCCACCGGTGGCCTTGGACAGCTCATCGCCCATGTGCTTGACCGCCATATTGGTGGGGAAGTCCTTGTTGTGCACATCGGCCGAACGGAAGATGCGGGCGGATGCCGCGGTGGCCGACAGTGCCAGCACGGCAATGGCGATCTGGGTGCTCAGGGTCTTGAATGGAATACGCATGGTTTTTCCTCTTGGTTTAAATAGGTTCGGCTGAACCGGGAACGACAGACAGGGGGATAGATAAAGGGGTGCTGCAGACCGGCTCGGGCAGGCCTTGCACAGTGGTCAGGTGGATGGCAAACAGGCCACCGGCCAGCGCCTCGCTGCTGCCTGTGGGCCGGATGCTGGTGATGTACAGGGTGCGCATATCGGCGCCACCAAAGGCGCACATGGCGGGCTTGGCCACCGGCACGGATACCGACATATCGCGCACACCGGCAGGGGTGTAGCGGTGCACCAGGCCGGCGTCGTTGCCGCAAATCCAGTAGCAACCATCGGTGTCCATGGCGGCGCCGTCCGGGCGTCCGGCAAAGCCGGCCATGTCGATAAAGGGGCGTGGCCTGGAGGGAGTGCCCTGCTCGGTGTCGTAGTCATAGGCCCAGACCTGGCGCACGCTGGGGTGCGAGTCGGACAGGTACATGGTGCGCCCATCCGGGCTGAAGGCCATGCCGTTGGGCGTGATGAAGCCGTTTAACAGTTCGCGCAACATGCCATTGGCTTGCAACCGGTAAATGGCGCCCACGCTTTTCGCAGCCGCCATGTCCATCAGCATGGTGCCGGCCAGGAAGCGGCCCTGGCGGTCGCAGCGGCCATCGTTGAAACGCATGCCGGGCATGGCGTGCGTGGCGCTGGCGATGCGGGCAAAGCGCAGGGCGTCGTCATCGTTGGCATCCATGGCAAACAGGCCGGACTCGGC
>JAYVNF010000101.1:0-6527 GCA_043758575.1 Rhodoferax sp. | reverse complement strand
GAATGGTCTCCACGGTCTTTGCGTGCAGGTGCAGAAACAGCACGATGGCGGCCGAAAACATGGACTTGCCGCAGCCCGGCCCACCAATGATGTTGATGACCTTGGTGGGGTACATGCGCAGCTTGGTTTCGGGCAATACGTTGGCAATGTTGGTGTAGCGAATCGTCATGCGGGTGGCCTGGTGTCTGCAATGAGCCGCACTGTAAACCCTTTGCGGCGCTGCCAAGGCCTGCCCAGCCCCATTTGGTGGCGCTGTATGCAACAAGGCACGCATACGGTGCAGCATGCGTGCGGCGGTGGCGTGCGACATATGGCTGTGGCAAACTCAATTTTTTTAACTGAAAGGGGAAAAGCCATGGGTTTACTGGATTCCGTATTGAGTGCAGTGGGTGGACAGGCGCAAGGCGGTGAAGCTGGTGCGGGCCTGTCGGGCCTGGTCGGCATGCTGGGCAACAACCCGCAGCTGATGCAGATTGCCAGCAGCTTGCTCAGCAACGACGGCGTGCACGGTGGCTTGCAAGGCCTGATGGAAAAATTCCAGCAAGGCGGCATGGGCGACGTGGTGGCGTCCTGGGTTGGCACCGGTGCCAATCAGGCCATCACAGGCGATCAGCTCAACAGCGTGCTGGGCAGCGACGCCTTGTCGGGTCTGGCAGCCAAGTTCGGCGTCAATCCCAATGAGCTGGCCGGACAGCTCTCCAGCGTGTTGCCAGGTATGGTGGACAAGCTCACACCCAATGGCCAGGCGCCCGCGGCCGGTCTGGGCAACAGCGACGACCTGATGGGCATGCTGGGCGGCTTGCTCAAAGGCTGAGCCGGTATGGTGTGGTGCCGAGGCACGGGCCGCGCCCCTGCCGCGGTCCACTTGGTTTCTTGAGTTTTTTGGGAGTGTATTTTGGATATTGTGTTGCTGATCAAAGCCGCCATCATGGGTATCGTCGAGGGGCTGACCGAGTTCCTGCCGATCTCCAGTACCGGGCATCTGATTCTGACCGGTGCCCTGCTGGGCTTTGATGATGACAAGGCCAAGGTGTTTGACATCGCCATCCAGACCGGCGCCATTCTGGCCGTGATCATTGTGTATTGGGCCAAGATCCGCAGCACCATCGTGCTGCTGCCCAATAGCAAGCGGGCGCAGCGTTTTGCTGCCAATGTGTTCATCGGTTTTCTGCCGGCCGGCATCATCGGCTTCACCGTTTACAAGGCCATCAAGGCGCATTTGTTCAACCCACCGGTGGTGGCGGGCGCCTTCATCATTGGCGGCTTCATCATTCTGTGGGTGGAGAAAATCGCCAAGCCGGTGCCACGCATCCACGACATTGACGATATGTCCGGGCTGGACGCCCTCAAGGTCGGCCTGGTGCAATGCCTGGGCATGATTCCCGGTACCAGCCGTAGCGGCGCCACCATTATTGGCGGCATGCTGCTGGGTCTGTCGCGCAAGGTCGCCGCGGAATTCTCTTTCTTCCTGGCCATTCCCACGCTGGTGGGCGCGGGTGTCTACAGCCTGTACAAGGAGCGCGCGCTCTTGAGCATGGCCGATCTGCCACTGTTTGGCGTGGGCTTTGTGGTGTCCTTTATCGCTGCCTGGTTGTGCATACGCTGGCTGCTCAAATTCATTGCCACGCACGACTTTGTTGGTTTTGCCTACTACCGCATCGCTTTTGGTCTGGTGGTGTTGGCCACGGCCTGGAGCGGTGCCGTGCAGTGGACCGCCTGATCAGGCTTGCTTCTGGTTTTCCATGCCACGTATGGCCGCCTCAATGGCGGCCGCGGTTTCTATGGGCTTCTCCATCGGAAACAGGTGGCTGCCTTCCATCATGCTGATGCGCCCCTGAGTCACCTTGCGGGTCAGCGTGATGCCGACCCGGCGCAGCTCTTCTGAATGGCTGCCGCCTATGAAATGCACCGGGCACTGCAGCGGATATTTTCGGAGTTGATGCGCCATGGTGTGGGGCAGGCCGTTGTAAATCGCGGTCTCGACCGCGCGGTCAAAGGCCAGCACGCGCCGCCCGTCGCGCTCTTCGGTGCCATGGCTGATGTAGTCGCGCAGCACCTGCGGGTCCCACTGCGCAAAGGCCTTCTTGGAGTGAAAGTGCGCAAAGGCTTCGTCCATACTGGCCCAGTTGGTGCGCCGGCGCTGGCTCACCGCCCCGGGTGAAAACGAACCCACCAGGGCGGTGCGCTTGACCAGCCCCACCATGCCAGCCTTCCAGCCGCCCAGCAGGGGCGAGTCCAGCAGTACCACGCCGCGGGCAATCTGCGGCAGGCGCAGTGCGGCCATCAGGCTCAGGTAGCCACCCAGCGAATGGCCTACCAGCCAGACCGGCTGTCCCAGCGCCTGGGCCTGCTCTTGCGTGAAGGCGCAGAGCTGCTGCACCAAATGCGGCCAGTTGTTGCTGACCGGATAGCGCGGATCGTGGCCAAATTTTTCCAGCGCACGCACGCTAAAACCGCGCCCACGCAGGCTCTTGAACAGCACCTGGTAGGTGCTGGCCGGAAAACTGTTGGCGTGGGAGAAAACGATCACGGTGGGGGCATGTTTTTCCGCAGGGCCGCCCCAAGGAAAAATGCGGCCCCCTTGGGGGGCAGGGAGCTACACGAAGTGAGCGACCGTGGGGGTACCACTAGATCAGACGTTCGTCGGGCGTGGTGATTTTTTTCAGTGGCAGGCTGCGCTCGGTGGGCACCATCAGCGGCACCGCAGTCTGGGCGTCGTCCCAGGTTGGGTCCTCGATGCTGTCAAACACCTCACGCAGTTTTTGGCCCCAGCTGCCGTGCAGCATCTTGAAGTAGGGGTTGTGCTCGTCAATGCAGACCACCTTGTCGGTCTGGTAGCGGTTGACTTCATAGACCACCATGTCCATGGGCAGGCCCACCGACAGATTCGATTTGAGCGTGGAGTCCATTGACACCAGGGCGCACTTGGCGGCCTCGTCCAGTGGCGTGGTGGGGGTGATGACACGGTCCAGCACGGGCTTGCCGTACTTGGACTCGCCGACCTGGAAGTAAGGCGTCTCGGGCGTGGCTTCGATGAAGTTGCCGGCCGAATAGACCTGGAACAGGCGCATGCCCTCGCCCTTGATCTGGCCACCAAAAATCAGCGACACATTGAAGTCCACACCGGACTGTTTGAGCGAGCCGGCATCGCGCTCGTGCACCTTGCGGATGGCCGAGCCGAGCACGCGGGCGGCATCGAACATGCTCGTGGCGTTCCAGATGGTGACGCCTTCATCTTCGTCGTTTTCTTTCAGGCGCTCGACCTGCAGAATTTCACGGATGCTTTGGGAGATGCTCAGGTTGCCGGCCGACAGCAGCACCATGAAGCGGTCGTCTGGCTTCTCGTACACGATCATCTTGCGGAAGGTGCTGATCTGGTCCAGCCCGGCGTTGGTGCGGGAGTCGGAGAGGAACACCAGGCCGGCGTTGAGTTTGATGGCGACGCAGTAAGTCATGAAGCTTGTTCAGATGCAAAACGCTGATTTTAGACGAGTGCGTACAAGCGCCCGACCTTGAACACAGCGACCGCATCGACCAGCTCGATAGCCTGGGTTCTAAGGGTGTTGGCCGCAGCCGAAATCTCTTCCACCATGGCGGCGTTTTGCAGCGTGGTCTGGTCCATATTGGCCATGGCGCTGCCCAGCTGCTGCACGTCGGTGGCCTGGGCGTGGCTGCTGCTGCTGATCTCACTCATGATGTGCGCCACCTTCTGGATCGCATCCACCAATTCGGTCATGGTCTGGCCGGCCAGGCCGACCTGCGAGGTGCCGTGCTCCACGCGCTCCACGCTGGCGTTGATCAGGCTCTTGATTTCCTTGGCGGCGTCGGCCGAGCGTCCGGCCAGCGAGCGCACCTCGGAGGCCACTACCGCAAAGCCACGGCCCTGCTCGCCGGCGCGCGCCGCTTCCACGGCAGCGTTCAATGCCAGGATGTTGGTCTGAAAGGCGATGCCGTCGATGACGCTGATGATGTCGGCAATCCTGCGCGAGCTGTCGTTGATGCCCTTCATGGTCTCTACCACCTGGCCCACCACCTGGCCACCGCGCACGGCCAGGGTGGAGGCGCCCTGGGCCAGCTGGTTGGCCTGGCGCGCGCTCTCGGCGTTTTCAGCCACGGCGCCGCTGAGCTTGCCCATGTGGGCATTGGTGTGCTCCAGTTCGCTGGCCTGGTGCTCGGTGCGGTTGGATAAATCCTGGTTGCCCGAGGCAATCTCTTCGCTGGCGGCGGACACACTCTCCGAGCCGTTGCGCACCTTGCTGACCACCTCGATCAGGCCCTGCTGCATATGGTTCAGCGCCGTCAGCAATTGCCCGGCCTCGTCCTGGGTGCTGGACTGAATCGCCACGCTGAGGTCGCCACCGGCCACCCGTTCGATCGCCCGCACTGCCTCTGAGAGCGGGCGGGTGATGGAGCGAATCAGCACCACCCCGGCCAGTGCCGCCAGTGCCACGCCCAGTGCGGCGATGAACAACATGGCCGCGCGTGCCCGGTTGTAGCTGGTGTCGGTCAGCGCGGCGCCGTCGGCTGCCCCTTTTTTGCTGATGTCTACCAACTGCTCCAAGGTGGTGGTGGCTTTTACAAACAGCTTTTCTGCCGTGGTGTTGAGCAGGCGTTTGCCCTGGTCGGCCTGGAACTGTTTGGTCAGCGCGACGACCTGCGTGTGGATCAGCAGGTAGGCTTTCCAGTCGCCGGTAAAGCTCTCAAACAGCTGGCGCTCGGAGTCGCTGCTGATGCTGGCGGCAAAGGCCTGGCTATCGGTCTGGAAGGCAGCTAGCAGCCTGGCCATTTTCTTTTCCAGCTCGGCCGAATCGCTGTCCACCGTGCTCATCACGTACTGCAACTCGGCCATGCGGTAGCTGGCCAGCTGCGATCCCATTTGGTTCACCGACACCGATTTGGGCAGCCAGCGGTTGGCGACCTCGTCGGCATTGCGCCACATGCTACCCATCTGGAATACGCCGGTGGCGGCAATGGCCAGCATGGCGGCAACCAGCATGGCAAAGGCGGCGCTCAGACGCGTCGAAATTTTCAGGTTGTTGAGAGTATTGATGGCAGCCTCATTGGTGTGACGGTAACAGGGAGCGAATTCATCATACGGTCGGCCATCGCTCAAAAAAGGCGAAATGCGGCCTTTATTCGCCTGCGAACGACAAGCGCTGTACCCGCTGGGGGCATCGCCTGGCCTTGTGTGTGAATGGGGTAACAAAACCTCAGGTGCGGCGTGACAAGGCCTTGAGTTGGTAGAGCGCGTCCATGGCCTCGCGCGGGCTCATGGCGTCCGGGTCGAGTGCGGCCACAGCCGCCTCCACGGCGCTGGCCGAGGCCATCTCCGTTGCCACTGGCGCGGCAAACAGGTCCACCTGGCGCTGGGAGGCTTCTGCCTGGGCTTCCAGTGCCTCCAGTGTGTGGCGGGCCTGGTTCAGCACGGCCGCTGGCATGCCGGCCAGGCGTGCCACCTGCACGCCGTAGCTCTTGCTGGCCGGGCCGGGTTCGATGGCGTGCAGGAAGACGATGTCGCGCCCAGCCTCGGCCGCGCTCACATGCACGTTCACCGCCGCATGGTGGTTGGCCGGGAATTCGGTGAGCTCAAAGTAATGCGTGGCAAACAGCGTGAAGGCCTGCGTCTTGTCGTGCAGCTGGGTGGCGATTGCCGAGGCCAGGGCCAGGCCGTCAAAGGTGGAGGTGCCGCGGCCAATCTCGTCCATCAGCACCAGGCTTTGCGGGGTGGCGGCGTGCAGGATTTGCGCGCCCTCGGTCATCTCCAGCATGAAGGTGGACTGGGCGTTGGCCAGGTCGTCGGCGGCACCGATGCGGGTGTGGATGGCGTCGATCGGCCCCAGGATGCAAGCCGTTGCCGGCACATGGCTGCCCATGCTTGCCAGCAGCACGATGAGCGCCACCTGGCGCATATAGGTGGACTTGCCGCCCATGTTCGGGCCGGTGATCATCTGCATGCGCTGCTTGGCGCCCAGGCGGGTGTCGTTGGCAATGAAGTTGCGGCTACCGGAGGGGCCTGCCTGCCCCGAGAGCTCGGCCAGGCGCGCCTGCACCACCGGGTGGCGGCCCTGTGTGATGTCGATGCAGGGCTGCTCCACAAACTGCGGCGCGCACCAGTCCAGCGTCAAGGCGCGTTCGGTCAGGGCGCACAGTGCGTCCAGCGCGGCCAGGGCCTGTGCCGTGCGGGTCAGCATGGGCACAAAGGCCTGCAGCTGGTCCAGCACCTGCTCGAACAGCCACTTCTCGCGCGCCAGGGCACGGTCCTGCGCACTGAGGGCCTTGTCTTCAAAAGCTTTGAGCTCGGGCGTGATGAAGCGCTCGGCATTTTTCAAGGTCTGGCGGCGGCGGTAGTCCTCGGGCACCTTGCCGGCCTGTGCCGTGCTGACCTCGATATAAAAACCGTGCACACGGTTGAACTGCACACGCAAAGTCGGTATGCCGCTGCGGGCTTTTTCGCGCACCTCCAGGTCCAGCAAAAAGGCATCGCAGTTGGTTTGTATGCCGCGCAGCTCATCCAGCTCGGCATCAAA
>JAYVNF010000100.1:0-18985 GCA_043758575.1 Rhodoferax sp. | reverse complement strand
GCGTTGGTGGAAACCGCGATGGGACGCTACAAGGCCATCATTGGAGCGCGACTGCGTTCGCGACGACTGCAGTCACAGCGGTGCGAGGCGGCCATCGGTGTGGCGGTTTTGAACCGCATGATGGAGGCCACACGCCCGAACTCCGTTCGGGCTGGAGCCACTGCCGCATAGACTGGGACATCAAGACCAAGTCTCGACTTTTTGATGATCCGTGCAACAACGCCCTTAGGAATCGCTCAGGCCGGCGCGTCCAAACTGCCGCTTCCATCCAACCAGGCCGGTGGGCGTCGCTCCAGAAAGGCGGCCACCCCTTCGCGGCCTTCGGCACTGGCGCGCACGCTGGCAATTTGTTCCACCGTGTAGTCGATCAGCGGCGCATCGATTTCCCGCTCGGCCACCGTCTGCAGCAGGCGCTTGCAGGCCAGCGTGGCCTGCGGGCCGCACTGCAGCAGGGCGCTGGCAAGTTGCTGCACTTTGGCGTCCAGTGCCTCTGCGCCCAGCACTTCGTGGACCAGGCCCATGCACAGCGCCTCCTGGGCATCGAACACCTCGGCCGTCAGGAAATAGCGGTGCGCATTGCGCGCGCCAATGGCGCGCAGGACATAGGGGCTGATGGTGGCCGGAACCAGGCCCAGCTTCACCTCACTCAGGCAGAACTTGGCGCTGTCCACGGCCACCGCCATATCGCAAGCCGCCACCAGGCCCATGCCACCGGCGTAGACATCGCCCTGGACCTTGGCGATGGTGGGTTTGGCACAGCGGTAAAGGGTGTGCAACATGCGCGCCAGGGCAGCGGCATCGACCAGGTTCTCGGCATGGCTGTAGCCTGCCATTCTGCGCATCCAGTTCAGGTCGGCACCGGCACAAAAGGCGCGCCCATTTGCGGCCAGTACCAGCACCCGCACCGCCGGCTCGGCCTGGGCTTCCTCAAAGGCCTGCGTCAGTTCGGCAATCACCGCGTCATTGAAGGCGTTGCGGCGTTCGGGCTGGTTCAGGGTGAGCGTGCGCACACCGCCGTCCTGGGATGTTTGAATCGTCGGCATGCAAAGGACTCCAGTCAGGGATAAGCCTGCAAGCCTACGCCAGAGTGCCTTTGCCAGGCGGTCAAACGGGTTGCAAATTCCGCCAACCGCCACCCAACGCCTTGTAGAGGTTGACCACGGCGCTGAGCTGGCTGCGCTGCACCTCGATCAGACTGAACTCGGCCTGGGCCAGATCGCGCTGGGCGTTGAGCACTTCCAGGTAGCTGCTGTAGCCTGACTTGTAGCGCAGCTCGGACAGGCGCAAGGATTCGCGCAGGGCCGTGATGCGCTGTGCCGTGCTGTCGGCAATATGCCGGCCTGCATCCACATTGCCCATGGCATCGTGTGCGTCCTTGAAGGCGTTTTGTACCGCCTGCGTGTATTGCGCCACGGCCTGTTGCTGGCGTGCATTGGCTGCCGACACCAGGGCGTCAATGGCACCGGCGCGGAAGATTGGCTGCGTCAGGTTACCCACCAGGTTCCAGAACAGGGACGCCGGGTCGAACAACGTGGACATGTCCTTGGACTCCTGGCCCAGATTGGCCGTCAGGCTGAGCCGGGGGAAGTAGGCGGCGCGCGCCTGGCCGATATCGGCCTGCGCGGCGATCAGATTCTGCTCGGCCGCGACGATGTCGGGCCGGGCCGTCAGCAGGTCCGAGGGCAGATTCGCCGGCACCGTCTGCGCCGCGTACAGCGCGCTCAGGTCCAGGCCGCGCGCCAGCACCGGGCGCACGATGTCGGCCGGTTGACGCCCCAGCAGCACGGCCAGTGCGCTCTCGGCACTGCTGCGGCTTTGGCGCACCTGCTGCAGTGTGGCTTGCACGCTGGCGGCCTCGGCCTCGGCCTGGCGCAGGTCCAGCTCACCCACCACGCCGCTGTCAAAGCGGCGCTTTTGCAGGCGCAGATTGTCCTGGCGCGTGGCCAGGGTGCGCTCGGCCAGGCTGGCCTGTGTGTCCAGGGCGCGCAGGGCAAAGTAGCTTTGCGCCACGTTGGCGTAGAGCGTGGTCATGACGCTGCCCTGGGCGGCGGACTGGGCCAGCAGTCGGGCGCGGGCCGCTTCATCGGCACGGGCGAACTTGCCCCAGAAGTCGAACTCGTAGCTGGCCGAGAGACCCAGCTGCCGGTCGTTGGAGACCGGGTCGCTGCCGGGGCTGAAGCTGGCACTGTTTTCACTGCCACGCCGGCGCGAGGCGCTGGCGTTCAGGTCCACCGTGGGGTAGAGGTTGGCATTGCTTTGCGCGATGGAGGCGCGCGCCTCCAGCACCCGGGCGCTGGCCAGGGCCAGGTCCTGGTTGTTGCGGCTGGCCTCTTCCAGCAGGGCGTCCAGCACCGGGTCGGCAAACCCCTTCCACCAGACGCGCAGGTCCGGCGCGCCGGCCTGGGCAGCCGACGGACTGGTGGTGGGCGCAGCCGGGTCGGCTGCCTGCGCCAGCGTGGCAGGCAACTGCAGGTCCGGGCGGCTGTAGGCGCTGCTGCCGGGCGTCATGCCGGCACAGGCCGAGAGCATGGCCGCGGCGAATGCCGTGGTGGCGAGTTGCATACGCGATTTATTCAGCATGGTGGGCTCCCTGGCCGTGCGCCGGCTTGTTCAGGTATTGGTAGTCTTCGGGGGATGAGCGGAAGTGCCAGTCATTCACCAGTTTGAAAAACAGCGGCACCAAAAACACCGCCAGGAAGGTGGCAGCCAGCATGCCGCCCAGCACACCGGTGCCAATCGACTGGCGTGCCGCAGCACCGGCACCGCTGGAGAAGGCCAGTGGCACCACGCCCAGGATAAAGGCCAGCGAAGTCATCAGGATGGGGCGAAACCGCAGGCGTGCGGCCTCCAGTGCGGCAGCCACCGGGCTCAGGCCTTCGTGCACCTTCATCATGGCGAATTCCACAATCAGAATCGCGTTCTTGGCTGAGAGGCCCAAGAGCGTGACCAGACCGATCTGGAAATACACATCGTTGGTGAAGTTGCGCAGGTAGACCGCCACCAGCGCACCGAAGATGCCAAAGGGCAGGGCCAACAGTACCGAAAACGGCAGCGACCACTTTTCATACTGCGCCGCCAGGATCAGGAAAATCATCACAAAGCCGGCACCCAGCGCCAGGGCGCTGGAGCCGCTGCTGCGCTTTTGCTGGAAGGCGGTGCCGCCCCAGTCGTAGCCCACGTCGGCGGGCAGCACCTGGGCGGCCACGCGTTCCATGGCGGCAATCGCCTGGCCCGAGCTGTAGCCCGGCTTGGGGTCACCCAGCACCTGAATGGAGGGCAGGGCGTTGAAGTGCTGCACCGAGTCCGGGCCGGTAACGAATTTCACCTCGGCCACGGCACGGATCTGGATCATCTGGCCGCTCTTGGAACGCACATACAGCGCGCCTATGTCATCGGGCTTGGAGCGGTAGCGCCCCTCGGCCTGCATTAGCACCTGGTAGATGCGCCCGCTCTTGTTGAAGTCGTTGACGTAGTAGCTGCCCAGCGTGGCTGCCAGGGTGTTGTAGATATCGGCCAGCGCAATCCCCATGGAGCGGGCTTTTTCGGTGTCCACATTCACATACAGCTGGGGCGAGTTGGCCTGCCACAGGGTTTTCACACCTTGCAGCTCGGGCTGCTTGTTGGCCTCGGCCAAGAGGCCAGGCAGCAACTGGGCCAGGCGGCGCACACCGCCGTCGCCCTTGTTTTGCAGGTAGAACTCAAATCCGCCGGTCTGGCCCAGGCCCTGGATGGCCGGTGGCGAGAAGGCCAGAGGCAGGCCCTCCTTGATGCCGCCTGTTTTCATATAGGTTTCCATCACCAGCTCTTTGGCCGACTGGGTGCGCACGTCCCAGGGCTTGAGCGGGAAGAACATGGTGGCGGCCGAGGACTTCAGCCCGCCTCCGCCCAGCAAATTCAGGCCCACCAGGCTGAACACCGTGTCGATGTTCTTGTTGGGAGCCATGGCGGCTTCCACCTTCTTCACCACCTGGTTGGTGCGCTCCAGCGAGGAGCCTTCGGGCAGGATCACGGCGCCAATGAAGTAGCCCTGGTCTTCGTCGGGCACCAGCGCGCTGGGCACGATTTTGAACAGCAGTCCGGTGAGCAGGCCCATGCCAATGAACAGGGCAATACCCAGCACGCCGCGCTTCAGGAAGAAGGCCACACCGGCGGTGTAACGGCCCGTGAGGCGGAAAAAGCTGCGGTTGAACCAGTCAAAGAACTTGTTGCGCCGCTCCATATTGGGTTTGAGTAGCACGGCACACAGGGCCGGCGTCAGCGTCAGGGCCACCACGCCGGAGAGGCACACGGCGATGGTGATGGTGACCGAGAACTGGCGGTACAGCTCGCCGGCCAGTCCCCCTAAGAAGGCCACCGGAATGAAGGCCGCGCACAGCACCAGCACGATGGCAACCACCGGGCCGGTCACCTCGCGCATGGCCTCAATGGCAGCGTCCTTGGGCGTCATGTTTTCTTCATGCATCAGGCGCTCTACGTTTTCCAGCACCACGATGGCATCGTCCACCACGATACCGATGGCCAGCACCATGCCAAACAGCGTCAGCGTGTTGATGCTGTAGCCCAGCAGTTGCAGGCCGGCCATGGTGCCAATCAGCGACACCGGCACCGCCAGCGTGGGGATGATGGTGGCACGCCAGCTTTGCAGGAACAGGTAGACCACGATGAACACCAGCAGCATGGCCTCGGCCAGGGTCTTGACCACTTCGTGGATGGACTCGGACACAAAAGGCGTGGTGTCATAGGGCGTGGAATAGGTCATGCCGGCTGGGAACTTGGCCTTGAGCTCCACCAGGGCTTTTTCCACCGCCGCACGGGTGTCCAGCGCATTGGCGCCGGTCTGCAGGAACACGCCAATTGGCACCGAAGGGTGGCCGTTGACGCGGCCATAGAAGTTGTAGTCCTTGGAGCCCAGCTCCACGCGCGCCACGTCTTTCAGGCGCACCACGGAACCCTTGTCGCCGCTGCGCACCACGATGTTTTCAAACTGTTCGGGCTCCAGCAAGCGGCCCTTGGCGGTCACCGTCAGGGTCAGCTCTTCGGTGTTGTCGGGTGGCGCGCCAATCTTTCCGGCGGCGTACTGGGCGTTTTGTTCGCTCACCGCGCTGGAGATGTCGCCCACGGTCACGCCCAGTTGGGCCATGCGGTCGGGGCGCAGCCAGATGCGCATGGCGTAGTCCTTGGCACCAAAGATCTGCACATTGGTGGTGCCGGGCACGCGCTTGATCGGATCCAGCACGTTTTGCGTCAGGTAGTTGGAGATGAACAGCGAGTCGTAGCGGTCGTCTTCCGCGTAGAACGCGGCCACCACCAGGAAGTTGGCCGAGCTCTTGGATACGGTCAGGCCCTGGCGCTGCACCTCTTGGGGCAGCTTGCTGAGCACCTGGTTGACGCGGTTGTTCACGTTCACCGCGGCGATGTCCAGATTGGTGCCCACATCAAAGGTCACGTTGATGGTGACGGCACCGTCGCCCGAGGAGGTGCTGTCCATGTAGAGCATTTTTTCCACACCGTTGATGGACTGCTCAATGGGGGCGGCCACCGTGGTTTCCAGCACCTCGGCCGAAGCGCCGGGATAGATCGCCCGCACATTCACCACCGGGGGTGAAATGTCGGGATAGCGCGAGACCGGCAGCACATGCATGGCTGCCAGACCCGCCAACACCAGAAACAGCGACAGCACGGTCGCAAAGATCGGGCGGTTGATAAAAAACTTGGAGAACATGGGCCGTGCTCCTTACTTGGCCGCTGCGGGTGCAGAGGCCGAAGACGCACCAGAGGCTGGCGCAGCGGAGGCAGCAGCCGCTGCAGCCGCAGGGGCTTTGCCGCCGGCGCCGTCGGCGGCGGGCACAAAGGGCACCGGCTTGACCAGCATGCCAGGGTCATGCGCCTTGATGTAACCGTCCACCAGCACGCGGTCGCCGTCTTTCAGGCCCTTGGTGACAATCCACTGGCCCTGCGTCCAGCCATCCAGTTCTACTGGATGGGGCTCGAGCTTGTCGTCCTTGTTGACGACGAAAACGATCTTGCCAAACGGGCTGTCGATGATGGCGCGTTGCGGCACGCTCAAGGAGTTGGCGCGGCTGGCGCCACCCAGGCTGACACGCACAAACTGGCCCGGGCGCAGGGCGCCGTCCGGATTGGGGATTTCGGCACGCACGTCAAAGCTGCCGGTCTGGGGGTTGATGCGTTCGCTGGCAAAGTTCAGTTTGCCCGTGCGCGGGTAGCTGCTGCCGTCCGAGAGCTTGATGTTGACGGCAAAGCCCAGGCTGCCATTGGCGGCCTTTTTGCCTGGCACGGTGAGCTGACCGGCCTTGACCATCTGGGTCATGTGCAGCATGTCGCCCTCGGAGACGCTGAAGTTCACATACATGGGGTTGGTCTGCACGATGGTGGTGAGCAGGCTGTCGGCGGTGGTGACCAGGCTGCCGTCGGCCTTGCTGGCAATGCCGGTGGTGCCAGCGATGGGGGCCACGACCCGGGTGTAACCCAGGTTCAGGCGCGCCTCATTGGCCTGGGCCTGCACTTGCTTGAGCGACGCCTCGGCCGTTTCCAGGGCCGATTTGCTGTCGTCGGATTCTTTTTGGCTGACGGCTTTTTCCGCCGCCAGGGGGGCCAGGCGGGCGTATTCTCGGCGTGCCTGGGCGGCTTTGGCCTCAGCCACGGCGACCGTGGCCTCGGCTGAGGCCAGTTGGGTCTGGAAGTTGGCCGGGTCAATCTGAAACAGCGGTGTTCCCGCCTGCACCACGGCACCCTCTTCATACAAACGCTTGTTCAGAATGCCGCCGACCCGGGCGCGGACTTCGGTTTCGCGCGAGCCAGCGGTTTGCCCGGTGTACTCCAGTTCAACCGGCTGTGCTTTCGCCTGCACGGTGACCACGGCCACCTCGGGCGGCGGCATGGCGCCCCCACCCGCACCCGCACCAGCGGGTGCGCCCGAGAACTTGCCGCAGGCCACCAGGGCCAGCGGCAGTGCCGCCAGTAGCAAGGTGGATTGCCAGTGCTGCGCCATGGCTTTGGCGGATGGGGCGGCATTCTTAAAGAGGGGTGGCATATGTGTTGTCATAAATCAAGGCAAATTAGAATGAGGTAAACTAGTATTGCATACATTCACGCATGTTTGTTACATGTGCATAACAACAACCAATAAACAACGCCATGGCCCGCAAGACAAAAGACGATGCCCAACTCACCTGCACCGCACTGCTGGATGCCGCCGAGCGGGTGTTTTTTGACAACGGTGTGGCCGGCACCACGCTCAACGACATTGCCACCTCGGCCGGTCTGACCCGGGGTGCGATTTACTGGCACTTCAAAGACAAGGCCGACCTGTTGAAGGCCATGTTTGCGCGTGCCATGTTGCCCATGGAAGCCATGCTCAATGAGCTGGAACAGGCCAGTAGCGAAAACCCCTTGCGCGCACTGCGCACCATGTGCGTCCAGGCCCTGACCAACCTGGCCCAGTCGCCCGAGCAGCAGCGCGTTTTCAGCATCATGTTTCACAAGTGCGAACACGTGGGCCCGCTGGTGGAAATCCTGGAAGACAAGCACAACAAGCGCGACGAGTGCCTGGAGCAGGTGCGCTCGGTGCTGCAAAAAGCGGTGAGCGCCGGGCACTTGCCGGCCGACACCGATGTGGCATTGGCGCATCAGACCATCAACAATTTTATGACCGGCACCATCAGTGAATGGTTGTTCACACCCCAGGGCTTCGCGTTGGACCAGTGCGCTGCGGCCATGGTGGACATGATGATGGCCGGCCTGCAGGCCTGCCCGCCCCGCCTGGCCGAGCCAGGGCTGCATAATCCTGCCACAGAAACTGTGAACTGAGCATGCACCGCGTCGTTACAAAAGCCATGGTTACCCAAAACGGAATCCGCAAACGCCAGATCGATCTGGGCCCGTGGCAACCGTCGGAACAGCATGCCAGGCGCTGGGCGCAGTACCTGGAGTCCACCGGGCGTTACGACAGCGTGACGGTGCAGTCCAACGGCCAGGAGCCGCCCATGGACGCCCAAGCCGTGGACATGCCGGACGAGGATATGTTCCTGGAGCTCGGCAACTAAACACCGCCCTCTTCTGCGCCACCCTGCGCTGGCGCATCGACACTCTGGCTGTCGTCGAATTTGAGAAACAGCTCACTGATAGGCACGTGCAGCGAGGCTGCCAGTGCTGCCTCCACCATGATGGTGGGGTTGGCCGCTCCCGCCTCTATGCGGGAGAGATAGGTGCGGTAGATGCCGCAGCGCTCTGACAGTGCGCTCTGGGTCATGCCGGCACTGTGGCGCAGGCGCAAGACGCGCGAGCCCAGTACCTTTTTGAAGTCCGGTTCAGTGGTTTGCATGCGGGCAGCACCTGGGAGGGAAAACGCAGTGGGCGGGCAACATAGGGCCTTAGAACTGGTAGCCCAGACCCAGCAGCCCCTCGGTCCCCGTGAGCTTGAAGCCCGTGGCCTGGCCAGGGAAGTTGGCCGTGTTGTAGAACAGCTGTTTGACCTCGGCCTGCAAATAGACGTGCTTGTCCAGCATGCCGCGCAGACCAAAGCCGTAGCCGGCTCCGTCCAGCGTTTTTTCCATGCCGCCAAGGCTTGTGTCCTCGCGCAGGATGGCGCCCTCATAACCCACTTTGAAGTAGGCCAGCGTGGTGTCCGACAGCTTCAGGCCTGGCTCGAAATAGACCGAATAGGCGTTCTTGCGCTTGAGTGAAAAGGCACCCGCAGCCGTGCTGGCGTCGCCACCGGACGCATCAGTCAGGCTGTAATTCACACCCACAGAAAAGACCGATGACGCGCTGGTGGGCCAGCCGTACGAGGCCTGGAGATTGGCACCCTGGGAGGTCCAACCCAGGCTGCTGAAGCGGTCCGTCCCCGCATTCAACTCGGTGGTATTGGATTGCAGCGACATATTCAGGCCCAGGCTCCATCCTTCAAAGGGATTGCCCTGGGCATAGGCGGTGGAAGTTAGCAGGGCTGCGGCGGCCAGCAGGATGCGGGAGGGTTTGTTCATGAATACGCTCCATTTCAAATAGACCTGTGCGGAATCGCGGGAACGCTAAAAGTGTGCGGCCAGCCGATTTTTTTCTTGCGGATTCGCAAGACGTCTAGCAGGAAGAAGCGCCACATTTCCTTACCACCATCCGGTGGATCCGGCGCCCTGTGCCGGGAGCTACTTTTTGGAAGAAAGCCATGAAAAGCGATGCGGAACTCAAGGCCGACTTGATGGAAAAACTGGACTCCATTCCGGCTATCAGCGAGGCCAATATAGAAGTGTTTGTGGATGGCGGAATGGTGACCTTGAATGGCCAGGTGGACACCCACCAGACGCGTTTTCAGGTCGAAAAACCGCCAGGCGCATAGCCGGCATACGGGGTCTGCAAATCAATATCCAACCCGTGCACGGCGTGGTCAAGCGCAGTACGCGCTAGCGCCCGGGTTTGGCCGCAAGGCTTACAGCAGGTGCGCCACCAGCGGAATCAGCACCGAGGCAAACACCACCTGCAGGCCCAGCGCCAACGCCGCCCAGGCGCCAGCGTCGGCATTCACCTGCAGGGCGCGTGCCGCGCCTATGCCGTGCGCGGCCGTGCCCAGGGCAAAGCCACGCGCCATCCAGCCGGTGGCGTCCCGGCCTATGCGCAAGAGGTCAAACAAGTATTTGCCCGAGAGCGCGCCCACCATGCCGGTGAGCACGGCAAACACTGCGGCCAGCGCCGGTATGCCGCCCAGTTTTTCGGCCACGCCCATGGCCACCGGCGCCGTTACCGATTTGGGTGCCAGGGACAAAAGCACGTCATGCGGTAGGCCCAGCAACCAGGCAAGAGCGGTAGCGCTGAGGGCAGCTGCCGCACCGCCGGCCAGCGAGGCCAGGCAAAAGCGGCCCCAGCGTGCACGCAGCACCACACGGCGCTGCCACAAGGGCCAGGCCAGTGCCACCACGGCAGGCCCGAGCAAAAAGTGGATGAACTGCGCACCCGAAAAATAGGTCGGATAGGCCGTGCCAGTGAGCGTCAGACCCAAGGCCAGAACCACGACCGACCAGAGCACCGGATTGGCCCAGGCGGCCTGCCCCATGCGGCCGTAAAAGGCCTGGGCGATGACATACACCACGAGCGTGGCGGTCAGGCCAAACAGCGGGGTGGAAGATAAATAGACCCAGAGCTGGACGAAGTCAGCCATGCCTGGCCTCCACGGTGACAGCCGGCGGCGCGCTGGCATTGCCACCACCATCCGGCTCTGCGGCGTTGCGCATCAGGGCGCGCAAGACAAAGGCGGTGACGGCCAGGCTGATCCAAGTGGAGAGCACGATGACCACGGCGATGCGCACCCCGTACTGGCTCAGTATCGCCATATGCGTCATCACCCCCACGCCCACCGGCACAAACAAGAGCGAGAGGTGTTGCAGCAAAAACTCCGCCACCGGCCGCACGTTCTCATGCACCAGCGGCCAGCGCAGCGCCAGCAGCAAGAGCAGCATGCCCACCACCGGCCCGGGCAGCGGCAAATGCAGGCCGCGCGAAAGCACTTCGCCCAGGCTTTGCAGCAGCAATAGCCAGGTGATGCCGCGCAGTGCTTGCATGGTGTTGCTTAAAAACGTTCCAGCTCGGGGTGCTTGATCTGACCGCCGCGCACCAGCATGCGGCCGTATTCGGCGCAGCGCTGCAGGGTGGGAATCACCTTGCCGGGGTTGAGCAGGCCCTTGGTGTCAAAGGCCGCTTTGAGGGCAAACATCTGCGCGTTCTCGTCAGCGGAGAACTGCACGCACATGCTGTTGAGCTTTTCCACGCCCACGCCGTGCTCGCCGGTGACCGTGCCGCCCATGGCCACACTGGTTTCCAGGATGTCGGCGCCAAACAGCTCGCAGCGGTGCAGCTGGTCGGGGTCATTGGCGTCAAACAGGATCAGCGGATGCAGATTGCCGTCGCCGGCATGGAACACATTGCAGCAGCGCAAGCGGTATTTCTTTTCCATCTCGGCAATCGCGATCAGGATGTCGGCCAGGCGCTTGCGTGGAATCGTGCTGTCCATGCACATGTAGTCGGGGCTGATACGGCCCGAGGCCGGAAACGCATTCTTGCGCCCGCTCCAGAAACGCATGCGCTCGGCTTCGCTGTTGCTCACCGCAATCGCGGTGGCACCAGCGGCGGTCAGCACTGCGCGCATACGGCCGATTTCTTCTTCCACTTCTTCGGGCGTGCCGTCGCTCTCGCACAGCAGGATGGCGGCGGCATTCAGGTCGTAGCCGGCGTGCACATAGTCTTCCACGGCGGCGGTCATGGGCTTGTCCATCATCTCCAGGCCTGCGGGAATGATGCCGGCGGCAATCACCTGGGCCACCGCTTCGCCGGCTTTGCGCACATCGTCAAAGCTGGCCATGATGCAGCGCGCCAACTGCGGCTTGGGGATGAGCTTGACGGTGACCTCGGTGGTCACGGCCAGCATGCCCTCGCTGCCAATCACCACGCTCAGGAAATCGTAGCCCGGCTGGTCCAGCGCGTCGCTGCCAAATTCGACCGGCTCACCCTCCATGGTGAAGCCGCGCACCTTCTGGATGTTGTGCAGGGTCAGGCCGTATTTGAGGCAGTGCACGCCACCCGAGTTCTCTGCCACATTGCCGCCTATGGTGCAGGCAATCTGGCTGCTGGGGTCGGGCGCGTAGTACAGGCCGGAAGGAGATGCGGCCTAGCTGATGGCCAGGTTGCGCACACCACACTGCACCACCGCCGTGCGGCTGCGTTTGTCGATATTCAGGATCTTGTTGAACTTGGCCAGCGACAGGGTCACGCCCAGCGGATTGGGCATGGCTCCACCCGAGAGGCCGGTGCCGGCACCGCGCGCTACCACCGGCACGTTCAGCGCGTAACAGGCCTTGAGCACGGCCGCCACCTGGGCTTCGGTTTCCGGCAATGCCACCAGCAGGGGCCGGGCATGGTAGGCGGTCAGGCCGTCGCACTCATAGGGCGTGGTGTCCTCGCTTTGGTAGAGCAGGGCGTGGGCCGGCAGCAGGGGTTTCAAGGCCTGCAGGACCCGGGCCTGCAGCTCGGCTTTGTGCATCAGGTCCTGGCTGGCCGGGGTGGTGGGCGCGTTCATGGGGTGCTTCCTTGCTGCATGGGCTTCACTGTAGGGCAAAGGCGCTGTGGCCGCGTGAAAAGTCGCGTGAATTAACTTGCACCGGCTGTTGAATTGCGCCGCCGGGCTCGGGGTAAGCCTTAGCCCAGTGACTTTTTCAACCAGTCCGTAAACGCCGCCACTTCCCAGCGGTCCATGGCGCCGGTGCGCCAGCACAGGTAGTGGGCGTGCGGGCTGGGGACGTTGTGCAAATAGGTGTCGCTGCTGCCCAGGCGCACCAGCGAGCCCACCTCCAGCCAAGGTGCGCCCAGCTTCACACGCACCAGGGCCACGCCCATGCCGGCGGCGGCACCGTCGCACATCAGGCCGATGTCGTTGAACTGCGAACCCTCCACAGGTTCGGGCCAGTCCAGGCCATTGGCGGCAAACCAGGTGCGCCAGGGCTCCAGTGGGCTGCGCAGCAGGGCCACGCCCTCCAGGTCTTGTGCCGTCTCAAAGGGCCCGTGCTCACGCACAAAGGCCGGTGAGGCCAGGGGCGTGACCTCGTCCTTGGTCAGGCACACATATTCCAGGTCGGCATAGCGGCCCGGGCCAAAGCGCACCGTCAGGTCGGCGTCTTCGGCCACCACGTCCAACAGCGGAATAGAGACCTGCAGCGTCAGGTCGATTTCCGGATAGGCCTCGGTGAACTGGCGCAGGCGCGGCAGCAGAATGCTGCGCGCAAAGGTCGGGGTGACGGCCAGGCGCAGCTTGCGCTTGCCGGGCTGTGCGGCCGAGCTGGGGAACTTCTGCAAAATTGCCAGCCCCTCGCGCACATGGGCCAGGTACTCGCTGCCTTCGGTGGTGAGCGAGAAGTCGGCCCGGCCAAACAGCTTGGTGCCTATGATTTCTTCCAGCTGGCGCACCCGGTGGCTGACCGCGCTGGGCGTTACATGCAGCTCTTCAGACGCTTGCGTCACGCTGCGCAAGCGCGCCAGCGCCTCAAAGGTCAGCAGGCACTGGATCGGAGGAATGCGGGCGGTACTCATGCGCTCACTATAATTCGCGGCCTTCTGCCCGCGTATATCCATTTCCCTTAAGGACTGCCATGTCTGACTCCCTCGCGGTCCTGCCGCAGTACCTGCTGCCCAAAAAAGCGCTGACTGTTTTTGCCGGCTGGGTGGCGGGGGCCAAGGGCGGCGCTCTGACGACGGCGTTGATCCGTTGGTTCGTCAAACGTTACAACGTCAACATGGCCGAGGCGCAGGAACCTGACATCGCGGCCTATGCCAGCTTCAACGACTTTTTCACCCGTGCCCTGAAAGACGGCGCCCGTCCGCTGTCCAGCGCCGACTACCTGTGCCCGGTGGATGGCGCCATCAGTCAGTGCGGCGCTATTGCCGGTGACCAAATCTTCCAGGCCAAGGGCCATAGCTACAGCACCACGGCGCTGGTGGGCGGTGACGCCAAGCTGGCGGCGCAGTTCCAGGACGGCAGCTTTGCCACCCTGTACCTGAGCCCGCGCGATTACCACCGCATCCACATGCCCTGTGACGGCGAACTGCGTCGCATGGTTTACGTTCCGGGCGATCTGTTCTCGGTGAACCCGACCACGGCGCGCGGCGTGCCGGGCCTGTTCGCTCGCAACGAGCGCGTGGTCTGTGTTTTCGATTCCGCCGCAGGCCCCTTTGTGCTGACCCTGGTGGGTGCCACCATTGTGGGCAGCATGGCCACGGTCTGGCATGGCCAGGTCAATCCGCCGCGCAGCCCGCAAATTTGCGAATGGCAGTACGAAGCCGGCCAGGTGCTGCTGAAAAAGGGCGCTGAGATGGGCCGCTTCATGCTGGGCTCTACCGTGGTCATGCTGTTTGCCAAGGGGCAATTGGGCTTCAACCCGGCCTGGGCGCCGGCCGGCGCCATCCGCATGGGCGAGGCCATGGGCGCCAGACCCCTTTAAGAAGGCGCGCTGTACAGATGCTGCCGCGTGAGCGGCACCTGGGCCGGGCCCCCGTCGCGCTTGGCAGCCAGGATCTGGTAGATGCCGATTTCTCCCGACTCGAACTCCAGCGCGCAGGCCGCCATGTACAGACGCCAGACGCGCCAGGTGGCCTCGGGCACATGCTGCAGGGCCTGTGCGTGTTGCTGCTCCAACCGGCTCACCCAATGCCGCAGCGTCAGGGCGTAATGGGGTCGCAGCGACTCCACGTCCAGGATTTCAAAGCGCGCCGCTTCCATGCGGCGTTGGATATTGCTCACCGTGTCGAGCTGGCCGTCGGGAAACACATAGCGGTTGATAAAGGTTGAAGAAAGGGTTTTCTCCCAGCCCTCGGCGTCATGCGTGATGCCGTGGTTGAGAAACAGGCCGGCGGGCTTCAACAGGCGGTGTACCTGCTGGAAGTACAGCGGCAGGTTTTTCAAACCGATGTGCTCGAACATGCCCACGCTGGCAATCTTGTCGTAGGGGGTGGCAGCGTCCATATCGCGGTAGTCGCAGAGTGCCACCGTGACCCGGTCTTGCAGACCGGCGCTGGCAATGCGCTGCAGCGCCAGCTGCAGCTGGTTCTGGCTCAGGGTGATGCCGTGGGCGCGCACGCCATAGTGCTGCGCCGCATGCAGGATCAGCCCGCCCCAGCCGCAGCCAATGTCCAGCAGGCGCTCACCGGGCTGCAGGCGCAGCTTGCGGCAGATGTGCGCCAGCTTGGCCTGTTGCGCGGCCTCCAGCGGCATGTCGGCGTGCTCAAAGTAGGCGCAGGAATACACCATGGCGCGGTCCAGCCAGAGCGCATAGAAGGCGTTGGAGAGGTCGTAGTGAAAGGCAATGGCCGCGCGGTTCTCCTGCCGGGAGTGCTGTCTGACATGCAGGCGGCGCGTACGGGCCCAGTCAAGCAGATGCCGGCCGGTCTGGCGATCGGCTTGGAGATCGTCGCGTGGCAGACGCAGACTGTCCAGCACGGCCGGCAGCCGCTCGCGCCAGGAGATGTGCAGCTGCTGCAGTTGGTCTTTGAGGCCCAGGGCGGCAAAAAAATCGCCTTCGATATCGATGTCACCGCGAAAGTAAGCGTCCACCATGCGCAAGGGGTCCCGGCCCAGCACCATGTCGCGAACCGTGGACGGGCTGTGGCAGACCAGCACAAAGCGGTGCGCGCCCGTGGCAACTGCGCACGCTACGCTGCCCAGCTGCAACAGTGTGCCGTTCCACAGACGCAAAACTACAGGGCCCTTGAGTTGTCGGAAGAGCCGGTGCAACAGCTTCTCCGCAGACTCGGCAAGCATGTGGGAGTCCGAAGTGACGGCGTGCGAACGACCTATCCCGCTTTTGGATTTGTACATGGCCGTTTGTCGGTGCGTCGTGCCACACCCACCCTCTGCGCAGAACGCCACGGTGGCGCCACGATGGCGCCCTCCGGGTGACCCGAAAACTTAGTGCACGATGACCGGATTCTGCGCCAATCCGGCGTAGCGTTCCAGTGTGTCTTCGACTTCTTCTTGCGTAGGGGTATTGGCCTGCCAGGCCTGGATGTGCTGCTGGAACATTTCGGCCCAGGAACCGTCCAGGTACACCTCTTTGCCGGCACGCTTGTCCACAATTTCAAAGCCGTGGCGCATCAGCATGGGCAACATCTGGGCACCGTGCTCGGACTTGCTGGCGCCGCTCGGATGGCGGGCATCGGACTCCAGATTGGCCAGCATGTGGGTGACGGAGTAGGTCTCGGAGTCGTAGAGGGTATGCATGGCGGCGCGCTTTCCTAGGTTGCTTTGCAATTGGGAGCTGGCTGTCTGAAATCAAGAGTAACAGGAAAAAAGCCTTTGCATCAGCCGCCCTCGGCCTTTTGTGTGTTTCGCCACAGCAGGTCCACAAAAGCGCCGTTGGCCTCGGTGATGCGCAGGCGCACCGGCAGGTAGTGCATGCCGGGCGCCAGCCAGACCTCTATGCCCTGGTCAAACTCTACGGTAGGGGCCTTGCTGAGCTTGAGGCCTTTGAGTGGCCCACCGGGCAGGTCCAGCATTTCTTCGCCGCCCACGGTAAACGTCCACTCCTCGGCGCGGTGCGCATCGGCCGCCTGGAAGTGCAGGCTGGTGCCGGCGGCATAACGCGCCGGCGCACCGGCCACCAGGGCACCGAGCTGCAGCAGCGCGCTGAGCTTGTCCTGGGCGCCCAACTGCAGCGGCACATCGGGGTTGTTGGCGCTGAAGGAGATGATGTTTTTGTCGCGCTGGAAATGCGTGGCCAATTCAGCGCCGCGCGGCTTATCGCCAAAGCGCAGAGGCTGCAGGCCAGCGTCGCCCAGAGCCCCCTTGCTGGTCCAGGTGCGCACGCGAAACCCCCAGGCCGAAATTTCCAGCCGCGCGCTGTACTGACCACCGTCCTGCAGCCACAGCAATTCGCCACTGCCAGCGTACTTGATGAAGCCGCGCTCTTCACCCTTGCCCTCGTACTGCAGACGGGTGGAGGGCGCGAACGCCACCGCATTGGGCGGCTGCAGTTCCGCGCTGGGGGCCGGTGGCGGGGCGGGCGTAGTGGGCAACGCGGCAAGGGCGGCGTCGGAAGGTGGTGGCGCTGCCTTTTGCGGCAGCGTGTTTTGCACGCTGTGCGGACGTGCCGGCTCACTGCTGCCCGTGCTGCCGCTGCCGTCGGCGTCGTTCAGGGTTGGGCTGTTGGCGGGTGGCGGGGCTGCCGGGGTGTCTGTGGCGGGTGCGGCGCTGGTTGGGCTGGGAGGCACGGCCTTTGCCGCAGCCACGCGTGCGGCCCGGGGCCTGGCGGGTGGCGCAGCCACGGGGGTCGGTGCCACCGGATCGGCGGCGATGGTGCGCATCTCAAAGTGTGCGGCGGGAGCCGGTAGGGCAGGCGCGTCTTGTGCCAGCAGGCCAATGGTGGAGGGCATGCCGATCAACACCAGGGCGTGCAGCATCAGTACCAGCAGCGTGAGCGCCAGCAGCCGCGGCAGCGTCGGCTTAGGGTGTAGCGCCGGCATGGGAACAAGGGGTGGTCATGCGAGTGGATGCGGAAGTTGGCAAGGCGTGCGCGGGCAGTGATAAGGGTTTAACGCTTGAGCCCCAGTTTAGAGCCACACGCATCCCACCATTCCTTGTGCGGCGATAGGCGAAAATGCCGCCATGAAACTTGCAACGTACAAAGACGGATCCCGTGACGGCCAGCTGGTGGTGGTGTCACGCGACCTGAGCCAGGCCCATTACGCCTCGCATATCGCCAACCGCCTGCAGGCGGTGCTGGACGACTGGAACTTTCTCTCGCCGCAGTTGCAGGACGTCTTTGATGCGCTGAATGCCGGGCGTGCCCGCCATGCCTTTCCCTTCGATGCGGCTCAGTGCATGGCACCTCTGCCGCGCGCCTACCAGTGCGTGAGCGCTGCGGCCTGGCCCAGCCACGGCGCCTTGCTGCGCCGCGCAGCCGGTGGCAGTGCTCAGGACGAGCACCCGGCTGGCCCGGACCTGCTGCAGCGCGCCGGTGACGCCCTGCTGGGCCCGCACGATGCATTGCGCTGTGCCACAGAGGCCCTGGGCCTGGACTTCGCCGCCGGTGTGGCGGTGGTCACCGGCGACATTCCGCAGGACTGCGCCCCAGACCGGGCGCTGGACGGCGTGCGCCTTCTCATGCTGGGCAACGCCGCCACCCTGCGCCACCTGCTGCCAGGCGATACCAGTGGCGATGCACCTGGCGGCGCGGCCGCCCTGCAAAGCCAGTGCGCCACCGCCTTCAGCCCGGTGGCCATCACCCCCGATGAACTGGGCGAGGCCTGGAGCCGCGGCCGCGTTCAGCTGCCGCTGCAATGCAGCTGGAACGGCCGCAAGGTCGGCCAGTGTGAGGCGGGCGAGGACATGGGACAGCACTTCGGTCAGCTGATCGCTCTGTTGGCCAAGACCCGACCGGTGCGCGCCGGCAGCATCCTGCTGGCCACACCTGTGAGCAATGCCGGAACCGAGAAGCGTAGCCAGTGGAGCTGGCCCAAGGGTTCCAACAGCATTGCCGAAAAGCGTGCCATGGAAACCCTGCAGGACGGCAAGGCCGCGACCGAGTACCTGCGCTATGGCGACACCGTGCGCATTGAGATGAAAAACGCGGCGGGGCAGAGCCTGTTTGGCGCTATTGAACAGGAGATGATGCAGTAGCGCCAATGGGATTGAGCGCCGTATGCCTGGCCATTTTCAAGGGCTTGAACGTCTGGGTGGGCATTGCTGTCCGTGCGGATTCAATTCCTAAACCTTCGGATTCTGCCTGTTCCAAATCGTTATGCTAGATGTGTCGTTGCATAAAGCGCCAACCAGAATGAAACTCCGTCGGAACCTCGGTCTCTTCGTACGGTGCGCAATCAACGAAACCACAGCGTTCATAGACCTTGTGGGCAGATGTCATAAAGGGTCCTGAGTCAAGTAGCGCAGTCTTGTACCCAAATTCAGCGGCATCCGTAACGAGGCGATTGAGCATCTGTTCGCCCAGTCGGTTGCCTCGATAGGTGGGGCGAAAGTAAATGCGTTTGATTTCAGCGACGCCATTTCTTACAAAGCGGAGGCCACCCATGCCTGCAAGACCTCCATCCACTTTGACTAGATAGAAAATACCTTTGGGCGGCGGCGCACCACAAACCTTGTCAATTACCGTGGGCACATAGTCTGCGGCTGGCATACCAACTACGTCATTGGCCAGAATCCCGAAGTGGGATTCGACTCCTTTGAAAACCCAAGTCATGTACTCAACATTGAGTTCCAGCAGTTCACTTTTATGGCTTACCGGATCGGCAATGATGAACTCAACTGTTTGCACGCTCTTCCTCTTTCGATTCTGGCTTCGGGTAGCGCAGTGTAGTTTGGCTAGACTCCGTTCAAATTGAACGGGCATCCCGAAGACCGCTTTCGCGGTGCGCCGTGCAAAGGCGGCGCTTTCCTGTGGGTGAGAGTCCCACCTGGCCACGGCTCCAGCCAGTAGCAACC
>JAYVNF010000099.1:0-19012 GCA_043758575.1 Rhodoferax sp. | reverse complement strand
CGTCTTCGATGCTGATGATGGGGTACTTGTCGACCCAGGTGGCCAGCATGTCGGTCCAGGCTTGGGCGGTCAGGCTCAGGCCTTCACCGGCGAGCTCGTACTTGCCGTCCTTGTAGAACTCGGAGGCGGCGCAGTCCAGGCCCAGGGCGATCTGCTCACCAGCCACATAGCCGGCGCTGGAGATGGCTTCCAGAATCATCTGGATGGCGGCTTCGTGGTTGGCCACATTGGGGGCAAAGCCACCCTCGTCGCCGACTGCCGTGCTGATGCCCTTGTCGTGCAGGATTTTCTTCAGCGCGTGGAACACCTCGGCACCCCAGCGCAGGGCTTCGCGGAAAGACGGCGCACCCACGGGGATGATCATCAGCTCTTGCAGGTCGAGGTTGTTGTTGGCGTGCTCGCCGCCGTTGATGACGTTCATCATGGGCACGGGCATTTGCACCGCGGCCATGCCGCCAAAGTAGCGGTACAGCGGCAGGCCGGACTCTTCGGCCGCAGCGCGGGCCACGGCCATGGAGACCGCCAGCATGGCGTTGGCGCCCAGGCGGGATTTGTTTTCGGTGCCGTCCAGGTCGATCAGGGTCTTGTCCAGGAAGGACTGTTCGGAGGCGTCCAGGCCCAGCACAGCCTCAGAGATTTCAGTGTTGATGTGCTCCACGGCTTTCAGAACACCCTTGCCCAGGTAGCGCTTCTTGTCGCCATCGCGCAGCTCAATGGCTTCGCGCGAACCCGTGGAGGCACCACTGGGAACGGCCGCACGGCCCATGGTGCCGGACTCCAGCAACACATCGCACTCTACGGTGGGGTTGCCGCGGGAGTCGAGAATTTCGCGACCGACGATATCAACAATGGCGCTCATTGGTTTTTCTTTCTAAAAAATCAAACAACAAAATACGGGCTGTGCGGGATCATGCCGCCAATCACTGGAAATTATTCTCCAGGAACGGAGTCTTTTTGGTTACGGAATCCAGCGCCACCAGGGTTTCCAGCAGGGCCTTCATGTGGCGCAGGGGCACGGCGTTGGGGCCGTCCGACCAGGCTTCCGCCGGCTTGGGGTGGGTTTCCATGAACAGGCCGGCCACACCTGCAGCCACGCCAGCACGGGCCAGCACCGGCACCATGTCGCGCGCACCGCCACTGGTCGCGCCTTGGCCGCCGGGCTTTTGCACCGAGTGGGTCACATCAAACACCACCGGGGCACCGGACTTGCGCATCTCGGCCAGGCTGGTCATATCGGCCACCAGGTTGTTGTAGCCAAAGCTGACACCACGCTCGCAGGCCAGAAAGCTGTCTTCGGGCAGGCCTGCTTCCAGGGCTGCGGCGCGCGCCTTGTCGATCACATTCTTCATGTCCCAAGGGGCCAGGAACTGGCCCTTCTTGATGTTCACGGGCTTGCCCGATTGCGCCACGGCGCGGATGAAATCGGTTTGGCGGCACAAGAAGGCCGGGGTCTGCAGTACGTCCACCACGCTGGCTACAAGCTTGACCTGCGACTCGTCGTGCACATCGGTGAGTATGGGAACCTGGATCTGGCGGCGCACTTCGTCCAGTATTTTCAGCCCGGCATCCAGCCCCAGGCCACGCTGGGTGGATCCTGAGGAACGGTTGGCCTTGTCAAACGAGCCCTTGTAGATCAAGGGAATGCTTAAGGCTTCGCAGATTTCTTTGAGCTGCCCGGCCACATCGAGCGACATTTGCAGCCCCTCGATGGAGCAGGTGCCGGCGATCAAAAAGAAGCGGTGCTCCAGCCCGACGTCAAAGCCGCAAAGTTTCATGCCGCCACCTTCAGGTTTTTACCCTGGGCCTGGTGGTCCAGCGCCGCCTTGATGAATGCATTGAACAGCGGGTGGCCGTTCCACGGCGTGGACTTGAATTCCGGGTGGAACTGCACGCCCACAAACCAGGGGTGCAGGCTTTGCGGCAGTTCCACCATTTCGGTGAGTTGCTCGCGCTGCGTCAGGGCCGAGATCACCAGGCCGGCCGCGCGCAGGCGGTCCAGGAAGTTGACATTGGCCTCGTAGCGGTGGCGGTGCCGCTCGGTCACCACGTCGCCGTAGATCTGGTGCGCCAAGGTGCCCTTGGCCACATCCGAACTCTGCGCGCCCAGGCGCATGGTGCCGCCCAGGTTGGAGTTCTGGTCACGCGTCTTGATGGTGCCGTCGGCATCCTTCCACTCGGTGATCAGAGCGATCACGGGGTTCGGACTGGCCGCATCAAACTCGGTGCTGTTGGCGTCTTTGAGGCCGGCCACATGGCGGGCGAATTCAATCGTGGCCACTTGCATGCCAAGGCAAATGCCCAGGTAAGGCACCTTGCGTTCGCGGGCAAAGCGGGCCGCGCAAATCTTGCCTTCAATGCCGCGTTTGCCAAAGCCGCCTGGCACCAAAATCGCATCGAACTTGCCCAGTTGGGACACGCTCTCGGGCGTGATGGTCTCGGAGTCGATGTACTCGATGCGCACCTTGGCATGGTTCTTCATGCCGGCGTGGCGCAGCGCTTCGTTGAGTGACTTGTAGCTGTCCGACAGGTCCACGTACTTGCCGACCATGGCAATCGTCACATCGCCTTGCGGGTGCTCGGTCTCGTACACAAGGTCGTCCCAGCGTTTCAGATTGGCCGGATGGGTGTTCAGGCGCAGCTTGTCGCAGATCAGGCCGTCCAGGCCCTGCTCGTGCAGCATGCGCGGCACCTTGTAAATCGTGTCCACATCCCACATGGAGATCACACCCCATTCGGGCACGTTGGAGAACAGCGAAATCTTGCTGCGCTCTTCGTCCGGAATCGGGCGGTCGGCGCGGCAGATCAGGGCGTCGGCCTGGATGCCGATTTCGCGCAGCTGCTTGGCCGTGTGTTGCGTTGGCTTGGTCTTGAGCTCGCCGGCCGCGGCAATCCAGGGCACATAGCTCAGGTGCACAAAGGCGCTGTTGTTGGGGCCCAGCTTCAGGCTCATCTGGCGCACGGCTTCCAAGAAGGGCAGGGACTCGATGTCACCCACGGTACCGCCGATTTCGACGATGGCCACATCCACCGCGTCGGGCTCGCCAAAGCGCGCACCGCGCTTGACGAACTCCTGAATTTCATTGGTGACGTGGGGGATGACCTGCACGGTCTTGCCCAGGTAGTCGCCACGGCGCTCTTTGTCAAGCACGCTCTGGTAGATCTGGCCGGTGGTGAAGTTGTTGGACTTGCGCATGCGCGTTTCAATGAAACGCTCGTAGTGGCCCAAGTCCAAATCGGTTTCAGCGCCGTCGTCGGTCACGAAAACCTCGCCATGTTGCAGGGGCGACATGGTTCCGGGGTCTACGTTGAGGTAGGGGTCGAGCTTGATTAAAGTGACTTTGAGGCCCCGCGATTCCAAAATCGCAGCTAAGGAGGCTGAGGCGATTCCCTTGCCAAGGGAGGACACGACACCGCCGGTGACGAAGACAAATTTGGTCATGTCAGGGGCGAACTTGTGAGGTTCGATGAGGTGGTAAAGCGAGATTATACGTGTGGGCTGGTATGGTCTTTTGGGCGTCTCGGGCCTAAGGCACTTCGCGTCTCAACCACTTCGGGCCTCAGGCCGACGTAGCGCTCAGTTCCGTTCGTGTCCCCCGGCCTTACGGCCTCCTCCTTTACCTCACTCCACTGAGCGCCACGCCGTCCTGAGGCAGCCTGCACTGTGGGCGCGCGATGGACTCTGGCAAACAATCACTCTGCTACATTGCGACACATCAAAATAGGGTGTTTTGACATAACAAAATAGGACGTTTTGACGCGCAAAAAACATGGACTTGAACGGCAAACACATTGTTCTGGGACTGACCGGCGGCATTGCCTGTTACAAGGCGGCCGAGCTGTGCCGTGCCCTGATCAAAGAGGGGGCCACGGTGCAGGTGGTGATGACCGAGGCCGCCGCCCAGTTCATTACGCCCGTGACCATGCAGGCCCTCTCCAACCGAGCGGTCTATGGCTCGCAATGGGACCCGCGCGAGCCCAACAACATGGCGCACATCAACCTGAGCCGCGAGGCCGATGCGATCCTGATTGCCCCCTGCAGCGCCGACTTCATGGCCAAGCTGCTGAACGGCCGGGCCGACGATTTGCTCAGCCTGATGTGCCTGGCCCGTCCCATGGAGCGCGTGCCCCTGCTGATCGCTCCGGCCATGAACCGCGAGATGTGGGCCCACCCCGCCACCCAGCGCAATATGGCGCAGCTGCGCGCCGACGGTACTTTTCTTTTGGGCGTGGGCAACGGCGAACAAGCCTGTGGTGAGTCGGGCGACGGCCGCATGCTGGAGCCGCAGGAGCTCTTGCAGGATGTGATTGCCTTCTTCCAGCCCAAGAGCCTGCTGGGCCAGCACGTGCTGGTCAGCGCCGGCCCGACCTTCGAGGCGATTGACCCGGTGCGCGGCATTACCAACTTGTCCAGCGGCAAGATGGGCTTTGCGATTGCACGGGCTGCCCAGGAAGCAGGTGCTGCGGTGACCTTGGTGGCCGGCCCGGTGGCTCTGGCCACGCCGCGTGGCGTGAACCGCATCAACGTTGTCTCGGCCCTGCAAATGATGGAGGCTTGCGTGGCACAGGCCGAGCAAGCCACGGTGTTTGTGGCAACGGCTGCAGTGGCTGACTGGCGCCCTGATACTGCGGCCCATCAAAAGATCAAGAAGGACGGCTCGGGCCAAGTGCCGCAGCTCGGCTTTGTGGAGAACCCGGATATTCTGGCCACGCTGGCACAGTCGCCACGCGGCACCAGTGGCGCATTGTTCTGCGTCGGCTTTGCCGCCGAGAGCCACGACCTGCTGGCCCATGCCACCGCCAAGCGCGCGCGCAAAAACGTGCCGCTGCTGGTGGGCAACATCGGCCCGGCCACCTTTGGCCAGGACGACAATGCCCTGCTGCTGGTGGACGCCCAGGGCGCCCGGGAAATTCCGCGCAACAGCAAACTGGCGTTGGCGCGCCTGCTGGTGGCCGATATTGCGGCACGACTGGCAGCGCAGTCCGCCTGAGGCACAGTCCCCCCGTTTGCCCGCGAACCGCTAGCGCGCAGCCGCGCACTGTTTCACTAACTGCCTTTTCGCCACCATTGACGACAAACCATGCAAATTGACATCAAGATCCTCGACAGCCGCCTCAACGACAACCTGCCGGCCTACGCCACACCGGGCAGCGCAGGTCTGGACCTGCGCGCCTGTCTGGACGCACCCCTGACCCTGCAGCCCAACGCCTGGCAGCTGGTGCCCACCGGCATGGCCATCTACCTGGAAGACCCGGGCTATGCGGCACTCATCCTGCCGCGCTCGGGCCTGGGCCACAAGCACGGCATCGTGCTGGGCAATCTGGTGGGTTTGATTGACAGCGATTACCAGGGGCAGCTCATGGTCAGCGCCTGGAACCGCAGCAGCACTGCCTTCACCATCGAACCCATGGAGCGCATCGCGCAGCTGGTGGTGGTGCCGGTGGTGCAGGCGCAGTTCAAGATCGTGCAGGAGTTTCCTGCGGCCTCGCAACGCGGCGAGGGGGGCTACGGCTCCACCGGAAAAGCCTAGCCTCAGTGCAGGGTGTCGTCGCCGGGGTGTTCGGCGTGAAAAGGCTGAATACGGAAGAAACCGGTACCGGCTGAGCCGCGGCCGATTTCGTCTTCGCTGGCTTCACGCACACCTTCGACCTTCAGGCTGATGCGAATCGCAATCCCGGCTAACGGGTGGTTGGCATCCAGCACCACGTGCTCGGGGTAGATTTCACTGACCGTGTAGAGCACGTCCTTGGGCGCATCGGGGTTGCAGCCTTCGGGCAGGGCGTAGCCCTCCAGGGTCTGGCCGACTTCGAGTTCGGGTGGGAACAGATCGCGCGGCTCCAGAAACAGCAGCTGGTCATTGAAGTCGCCAAAGGCCTGCTCGGGCTCAATTTGCAGTTGCAACGAGGAGCCCACGGTGTGGCCCTGCAGGGCCTCTTCGATGACGGGCAGCAGGTCCTGGCCGCCGATCAAGAATTCGACCGGATCGTCCAGCACGTCCAGTTCTTCGCCCAAGGTGTCTTTCAGCGTCCAGGTCAGGGCAACTACGCATTGTTCAGAAATTTCCATGCAAGAATTGTCCCATGGATACCAATACCCCCCTCCAGCTGCTAGGCGGCATCTCACCCGAAACCTTTATGCGTCGCTACTGGGAGAAAAAGCCGCTGCTCATACGCGCAGCAATCCCTGGTTTCAAACCCCTGCTGGACCGCGCCGAGTTGATGGACCTGGCCGCACAGGACGATGTGGAGTCGCGCCTGGTGGTATCGGCTCAGGCCGACAAGAAGGGGCAGTGGCGGCTCAAACACGGCCCCTTTGCGCGCAAGGATCTGCCGCCTTTCAAACAGGCCGGCTGGACCGTGCTGCTGCAAGGCGTGGACCTGCATGACGAGCGCGTGCACCAACTGATGAACCAGTTTCGCTTCGTGCCCGATGCGCGCCTGGATGACATCATGATCAGCTACGCCACCGACACCGGCGGCGTGGGTCCACACTTTGACAGTTACGACGTGTTCCTGCTGCAGGCGCATGGCAAACGCCGCTGGCGCATAGGCCGACAAAAAGACCTGAGCCTGGTGCCCGATATGCCGGTGAAAATCCTGGCTAATTTTGAGCCAGAGCAGGAGTTTGTATTGGAGCCCGGCGACATGCTGTACCTGCCGCCGCAGTGGGCGCATGACGGCATTGCCGAGGGCGAGTGCATGACCTATTCCATCGGCTTTCGTTCTCCCGTCAAGGGCGAGATGGCGCGTGAACTGCTGCAGTGTCTGGCCGAGCAGGCGGCCGACGATGTGGGCTCCGCAATCTACCGTGACCCGGAGCAACCGGCGGTCAGCGGCAGCGGTGAGATCCCAGCCGGTCTCTTGCAGTTTGCCAAGGACGCACTGGCAGCGGCCCTGAAAGACCCGATGGCGCTGCAGCGTTCGCTGGGCGAAATCATGACCGAGCCCAAGGCCCATGTCTGGTTCCATGGCAACCAGGAGCTGGAGCGAGGCGTGGGCGTGCGCTTGGACCGGCGCAGCCGCATGATGTACGACGCCAAACACGTATTCATCAACGGCGAGAGTTTTCGCGCGGCCGGCAGTGACGCCAAGCGCATGCGCCAACTGGCCGACACGCGCGAGCTGACGGCCAGTGATGTGGCCAAGCTCAGTGAGGCCGCGCGTGAGCTGCTGACGCAGTGGGGTGAGGACGGTTGGCTGTATGGTCTCGAATGACGCGGACCTAGGCGGGGGCGTTGAGCCGCGCGACGTTGTGGACAGTGCTGCAGCACAGACCTTGTACCAGGGCGCCTTCGTCGGCCCCACAGCCTTCGCCGATGTGGTGCGCCATGCATTGGCGCAGGCTGACCTTGCGGGTTGGTCGGAAATGGTCTGGTCCGATGCCAGTTTCGAGGGCTGGCCCTTGTATGAAAAGGCCGTGGTGGAGTCCCTGGATGCCTGGGCGCGCAAGGGCCGCAAACTCACCCTGCTGGCGCAACACTTTGATGCCATGCGGCGCGTGCACCACCGTTTTGTGGGCTGGCGCATACGCTGGGACCATCTGCTGGAATGCCGGGTTTGCAAGGGCGTGGAGGCGAGTGAGTTTCCCAGCGCACTGTGGACGCCCACCTGGGCCATGCGCCGCCTGGACCTGGTGCGCTGCACCGGTGTGGCCAGCGCAGAGCCGCGCATGCGCCAGCGCTTGCGCGAAGAGTTGCAAGAGCGAAAACGCCAGAGTTCCCCCGGCTTTGCGGCCAGCACATTGGGGCTTTAATGCACAGCGCTGTTTTGGTGCTAAAGGGTTTTCCCGGACACCGCAGGGAAACATTGTATAATCCGGGGCTCTGACAGAAAGAGATCGAATGCTTCTTGTCGGGGTCTTGACGGCTTGCTGCCAAGACAATTTCCGGAAATTGTTTCGTTAACTCACTTTAGTCCATAACACCATGAACAAATCACTCGTACTGGCAGCCATCATTGCTGCCGCTGCCCTTGCTGCTTGCGGTAAGAAAGAAGAAGCTCCTGCTGCTGCTCCCGCACCTGCCGCTGCTGCTCCTGCTGCCCCCGCTGCTGACGCATCTGCTCCCGCAGCTGCTCCTGCTGCTGACGCATCTGCCGCCAAGTAATTCGATTACTAGCAATAAAAAAGCCACCTTCGGGTGGCTTTTTTATTGGGCCTGGCAGCTTGTACCAGGCGGGGTGGGCGGCAGACCTATTTGATATCGTCGGCAATCACTTTGGTGATGCGCTGTGCACTGGCAGAGGTTTCGGGGGCACCCTTGCTATTGAGCACGGACACCACGCTGGCTTCGCCCTGGCTCTTGATGGCGATCTGAAACTTGGACGCTTCGACATCCTTGGGTTTGCTGCTAAAGAGTTTGCTAAAGAAGCCCGGTTCGGCCTTTTGGGTCTCTGCCTCCACATAGCGCACAAAGTAGATGCCTTGCTTGCGGTCGCGGTCTTCGACGGTGAAGCCGGTGCGGTCCAAGGCCAGGCCGACACGGCGCCAGGCGCGCTCAAATCCTTCGGCTATCTGCACCACCGGGTGCCCATCCTGCGTCGCCACTGAGGCCAGCGATTTGCTGGCCCCCGTGGCGGATGCTGCCACCTGGGCCTTGGCCTGTTCCGGGCTGGAGCCCAGGCTGACCATCAGACGGCGCAAAAATTCGGTTTCGAGCTCGGGGTCGGTGGGGCGTGGTTGCCACACGGTCTTGTCGGAACGCTCGGCGGTATAGACCTCGATCACACCGCGGTGGCTGATGAAGATTTCGGTGTCACCGGCGGCATTGGTTTCCAGCCGGGTGCGGAACTTGTCGCGTTCGGCGGTGGAGTAGATCGAGTCCAGCAACTTGCCTATCGAGCTGCGGATGAAGTCCTGCGGAATCTTGGCGCGGTTTTCGGCCCAGTCGGTCTCCATGATGCCCAGATTGCTTTGGTCCATGGCCAGCAGAAAACCGTTTTCCTGCCAGAACTCCTTGACCGGTTCCCACAGCTTGGCGGCCGGGCGTTTGACCACCAGCCAGCGCTGGTTGCCCGAGCGCTCGATCCGCACATCACCCACGGCACTGGCAGCGACGGACCCTGCGGCGTTGGCGGCCTGGGTCGGCTTGTAACCCGAGGCCGACACGGCACCGTCCACCACGGTGTAGCGGGTGTCCTTGGAGAGCTGGGTCAGGTCGGGCGGCACCACCAGCGAGGGCGCTTTGACGGTGCTGCTGCGGTAGTCCACTTTGTCGGATTCCAGCACGGAGCAGCCGGCCAGGGCCAGAGCGGTGCCCAGGGCGGTAACTTGGATGATCGATTTCACAAAATTCCTTTTTTCAACCCAGCGCTTATATCAGGCCGGTGGACTGCATCACCCGCTCCAGCATCTGCTGGCTGGGTTCTGTCAGGGTGGTGAGCGGCAGGCGCAGGGCGCCTTCGCTCTTGCCCATGCGAGCCACGGCCCACTTCACGGGGATGGGGTTGGATTCGACAAACAAGGCCTTGTGCAGGGGCAACAGCTGGAGCTGGATTTGCATGGCACGCTGGACATCGCCGGCCATGGCGGCCACACACAGCTCATGCATTAGACGCGGCGCCACGTTGGCAGTGACGCTGACGTTGCCATGGCCACCGCACAGCATCAGGGCCACAGCGGTGGGGTCGTCACCGGAATAAATCGCAAAGTCCTTGGGCGCTTCCTTGATCAGCCACTGGGCGCGTTCGATATTGCCAGTGGCTTCCTTGATGCCGACGATGCCGGGCACTTGCGCCAGGCGCAGCACCGTGTCGTGGGCCATATCGGCCACCGATCGGCCCGGCACGTTGTACAGAATGACCGGCAGGTCCACCGCCTCGGCAATTGCCTTGAAGTGCTGGTACTGGCCTTCCTGCGTGGGCTTGTTGTAGTAGGGCACGACCTGCAGCTGGCTGTCCGCGCCCACCTTCTTGGCGAACTGCGCCAGGTTGATGGCCTCCTTGGTGGAGTTGGCACCACAGCCGGCCATCACCGGCACCCGGCCCGCCGCCTGCTCCACCGAGACACGAATGATCTCGCAGTGCTCTTCCACGCTCACGGTGGGGGACTCGCCGGTGGTGCCGACCACGCCAATGCAGTCGGTGCCTTCGGCGATATGCCAGTCGATCAGTTTGCGCAGGGCTGGGTAGTCCACCGCACCACCTTCGAGCATGGGGGTGACCAGGGCGACAATGCTGCCCCGCAAGGGACCGTGTGAAGATTTCATGGCGTGCCAGTAGTTCGGTAAACTGGCATTTTACCTAGAGACGGTGCCGGGGAATTTTGGCCGGCACCGAAGCGGGTAAAGCTGGGGCAAATGCTGCAATGCGTTGTACAAAGCGCGCCGGCTCGCTCAGGAAGCCGCTCTCATAGGCCACCACCTGAAGCGGCGCGCAGAGCTGCAGCAGCTCGCCCGGCTGCAGCAAAAAATCCGGCCGCGCCGGACGGCCCACGGTCTCGTTGCCAGCGGCAAAGGTTTCATACAGCAAGAGGCCGCCGGGGGCCAGGCTTTGCAGCAGCACCGGCCACAAAGGGCGCCACAGGTAGTTGGTCACGATTACCGCGCCGAATTGGCGCGGCTGGCCTTCGCTGTCCAGCAAGGGCCAGGGTGCGTTTTCGATATCCGCCTGCTGCAGCTGCGCCGTCGGCACCAGGGAGCTGGCCGCAGCAATGTCCTGGTCCACCCCCAAGACGGTGTGGCCACGTGTGGCAAACCATTGCAGATGGCGGCCACTGCCGCAGGCTACGTCCAGCACCGTGCAGCCCTGCGCCAGCAGGTGGGTCCAACGGGTAATCCAGGAGGAGGGCGCAGCGTGAATCAAAAGCAGGCCCAGATCTGGTTGCTGAGTTGCAGCAGGAAGTCGGGTCGGGTGTACATCAGAAACACAGCTGCCAACGCGGCCAGGGCCAACGCTGCCAGAACACGCCGACGCAGGCGCTGCATATCAGGCCGCCCGTGGCTGCGGCGCGCGCGCAATCGCCACTTCCTTGATCGGCAGGTTGATCAGCGCCGCCGCCACCCCCAGGGCAATGGTGATGTACCAGACCACATCGTAGCTGCCGGTCTTGTCGTACAGATAGCCACCCAACCAGACCCCCATGAAGGAGCCGATCTGGTGGCTGAAAAACACAAAGCCGCTGAGCATGGAGAGATGCGCCACACCAAAAATCTGCGCCACTGCGGCGTTGGTCACCGGCACGGTGGACAGCCACAGCAAGCCCATCACGCTGGCGAACACATACACAGAGAGGGGCGTTAGCGGCACCAGCAGAAACACACTGATGGCCACGGCGCGCGCCAGGTAGATAAAGGCCAGGATCTTGCGCTTGGCCAACTTTTGCCCCAACACGCCAGCAGCATAGGTGCCAAACACATTGAACAGGCCAATCAGGGCCAGCGCGTAGCTGGCGACCTGGGGCGACAGGCCCTTGTCTTTCAGGTAGCTAGGCATGTGCACTGCAATGAACACCACCTGGAAGCCGCAGACAAAGTAGCCGGCCATCAGCAGCTGGAAGCTGGGGTAGCGCAAGGCCTCGCGCATGGCTTGTACCAAGGACTGTTCGCGCTGGTGCGCTGCAGCGCCGGCAAAGCCGGGTTCGCGCAGGCCCCAGGCCAGCGGCGCAATCAGCAAGGCCGCACAGCCCAGCAGCACCAGGGCCTGTTGCCAGCCAAACTGGCTGATCAGAAAGCCTTCGGTGGGCACCATCAGGAACTGGCCAAAGGAGCCGGTCGCCGCCGTTACGCCCATGGCCCAGGAACGCTTTTCGGCCGACACATTGCGGCCAATCACGCCATAGACCACGGCATAGGTGGTGCCCGACTGGGCCACACCGATCAGCACGCCAGTGCTCATGAAAAACGCCAGCGTCGTCTGCGCATGGGCCATGCCCATCAGCCCCAGGCTGTAGGCCAGCGTGCCCACCAGGATGACGCGAAAGGCGCCAAAGCGGTCGGCCAGCATGCCGGCGGCAATGCCGCTGACGCCCCAGGCCAGGTTCTGGATGGCAATCGCAAAGGCAAAGGTCTCACGGGTCCAGCCATGGGCCTGGGTAATGGGTTGCAGCCACAGGCCAAAGCCATGGCGTATGCCCATGGACAGGGTGACGATGGTGGCGCCGCATACCAGCAGGCGGGTAAGGGACAGGCGGGCGGTGTTTTCAGACATAGGCCGCTAATGTAGCCAATCCCCCGCCAGCGTGTGGTGGCGCGGCCCATGGCCCCGGCGGCACAAGGTTAGCGGCCTGGGTGCCGCGCTGTGGTCTGGAGTGCAGGAAGTCTTGGGCTGTTTATACGTACAGTGAACGGCGATTCACGGTCTACAATGCGCGCCATGTCAGCCAAACCCCCCACCCCCAACACCGAATATTCTGAAGGCTCCATCCGGGTGCTCAAGGGCCTGGAGCCCGTCAAGCAGCGCCCCGGCATGTACACCCGCACCGACAACCCGCTGCACGTCATCCAGGAAGTGCTGGACAACGCCGCCGACGAAGCCCTGGCCGGCCACGGCAAGAAGATCAAGGTGACACTGCATGCCGACGGCTCGGTGTCCATTGACGACGACGGCCGCGGCATTCCCTTTGGCATGCACCCGGAAGAAAACGCCCCGGTGATCGAACTGGTGTTCACCCGCCTGCATGCGGGTGGCAAGTTCGACAAGGGCAAGGGCGGCGCCTACAGTTTTTCCGGCGGCCTGCACGGTGTCGGCGTGAGCGTCACCAACGCCCTGGGCAAACGCCTGGAGGCCACCAGCTACCGGGAGGGCTCTGTCGCCCGCATCGTCTTTGGTGGCGGCGACGTGATCGAGCCGCTGGTGGTCCGCAAGGCCGGAGAGGCGAGCAATGGTGCAGCCGGCGAGGTCGGCGATGCCCCGCGCGACCGCAAGTCCGGCACCACGGTGCGGGTCTGGCCCGATGCCAAGTACTTTGAATCGGCCGTGCTGCCCATGGCCGAGCTGACCCACTTGCTACGCAGCAAGGCCGTGCTGATGCCGGGCGTGACCGTCACCCTGCTGGTCGAGAAGACCAAGGAACTCCAGACCTGGCTCTACAAGGGCGGACTGAGTGACTACCTGATGCAGTCCCTCAACGGCGAGCCGGTCATCCCTTTGTTTGCCGACGAAGGCTTTGCCGACGCCCAGAGCGAGCAGTTTGCCGACGGCGAGGGCGCCAGCTGGTGCGTGGCCTTTACCGAAGACGGCCAGCCGGTGCGCGAGAGCTATGTCAACCTGATTCCCACCAGCGCCGGCGGCACGCACGAGAGCGGTTTGCGCGACGGTTTGTTTACGGCAGTGAAGAGCTTTATCGAGCTGCATTCGCTCTTGCCCAAGGGCGTGAAGCTGATGCCCGAAGACGTGTTTGCCCGTGCCAGCTATGTGCTCTCGGCCAAGGTGCTGGATCCGCAGTTCCAGGGCCAGATCAAGGAGCGCCTGAACTCGCGCGACGCGGTGCGCCTGGTCTCCGGCTTTGTCCGCCCGGCCTTGGAGCTGTGGCTGAACCAGCACGTGGACTACGGCAAAAAGCTGGCCGAGCTGGCCATCAAGGCGGCGCAAACCCGGCAACGTGCCGGCCAGAAGGTGGAAAAGCGCAAGAGTTCGGGCGTGGCGGTGCTGCCGGGCAAGCTGACCGATTGCGAGAGCAAGGACATTCTGTACAACGAGGTGTTTCTGGTCGAGGGCGACTCCGCCGGCGGCAGCGCCAAGATGGGTCGCAACAAGGAGAACCAGGCCATACTGCCCTTGCGTGGCAAGGTGCTCAACACCTGGGAAGTGGACCGCGACCGCCTGTTTGCCAACACCGAAATCCACGATATTTCGGTGGCCATTGGAGTCGATCCACACGGGCCGAATGACACGCCGGATATGACTGGTCTGCGCTACGGCAAGGTCTGCATTCTGAGTGATGCGGATGTGGACGGCTCGCACATCCAGGTGCTGCTGTTGACCCTGTTTTTCCGCCATTTCCCCAAGCTGATAGAAACTGGCCATGTGTTTGTGGCGCGTCCCCCCCTGTTCCGTGTGGATGCGCCGGCGCGCGGCAAGAAGCCGGCCAGCAAGGCCTATGCGCTGGACGAGGGTGAGTTGACTGTGATTCTGGACAAGCTGCGCAAGGAAGGTGTGAAGGAAGGCGCCTGGAGCATCAGCCGTTTCAAAGGTTTGGGTGAGATGAATGCGGAGCAGCTGTGGGACACCACGCTGAATCCGGATACCCGGCGTTTGTTGCCCGTTTTGTTGGGGGCTGTCGACTTTGGCCAGACCGAGGCTTTGATTACCAAGCTGATGGGCAAGGGTGAGGCGGCGTCACGGCGTGAGTTGATGGAGTTGCATGGCGACTCTGTGGAAGTGGATGTCTGAGTTTTTGGCTACTTGCGGGGATGAATAACGTGGTGTTTTTTCACTCGGACGGGGGAAGGGGTATGGGGGCCCTCCTCATGGTGGGGTACCACAAATCGTCGGCCGCCCATACCATCTGACCCGCAGCGCCATACACAACGTAGCGAACAGCGCAAGACACAACGTAGCAAAGAGCGTCAACAAAACCAACAACAAAACGGATGACTGCCATGACCCATCAATTGAAGCCTGCATTCAAAACCCTTGCGCTGCAACTGCTGCTGCCTCTGGCACTGCTGTTGCCACACTGTCTAGCGCTGGCAGAAGAGGCCACAGACCGCATGCCGCCCGTGGCGACCGAACCCGTGGCGCAAATTTCCGCCAGCGAGCCCGACCCCTTGAGCCCAACCGTACCCTGGCTCCAGCACATCAAAGACGCGGCAAGTGCCTATGGCGTAGACGAGCATCTGCTGCAAGCGGTGGTGAAAGTGGAGTCCAACTTCAACCCCTACGCCGTGTCACGCTCCGGCGCCATAGGCCTGATGCAAATCATGCCGGCGACTGCCGCCGGTTTTATCGGACTGCAGGGAACACGGCAATCTGTCCGGCAACAATTGCACGACCCGGTCATCAACCTGCACGCGGGCGCACTCTATCTGCGTTCCCTGATGGACACCTTTTCCCAACGCCTGGACCTCGCCTTGGCCGCCTACAACGCGGGCGCCGGCAATGTGCGCAAAGCCGGCAACCGGGTGCCGCCCAACGGCCAAACGCCCCAGTTTGTGAACAAAGTTACCGCGCTGTATGCCAGCTTCAAAGACGCCGCCCTTGCAGGCGTAGCGCCGCCAGCCGCAACCGAGGCCGCAGAAATTCCCATGCATTGATTGCGCCGTCTGCGCGCTCTACTGAAAACCAAGAATGACCGAAGACCTTTTGACCCCCCTGACTCCACCCGCCGATGGTGACGACCAGCTCAACCTGGCCACCTACGCCCAACGTGCTTACCTCGAATACGCGCTCTCGGTCGTCAAAGGCCGCGCCTTGCCCGACGCCTGCGACGGCCAAAAGCCGGTACAGCGCCGCATCCTGTATTCCATGTCGCGCATGGGCCTGGGCTTTGGGGGCGCCAATGGCAATACCGGCGCCAAGCCGGTCAAGTGCGCCCGCGTCGTCGGTGACGTGCTGGGCCGTTTCCATCCGCATGGCGACCAGGCCGCGTACGAAGCGCTGGTGCGCATGGCGCAGGACTTTTCGCAGCGCTACCCGCTGATCGACGGCCAGGGAAATTTTGGCTCGCGCGATGGCGACGGTGCGGCTGCCATGCGGTATACCGAGGCGCGCCTGGCCAAGATCACCTCGCTCCTGTTGGACGAAATCGACCAGGGCACGGTGGACTTTCAGCCCAACTATGACGGCTCCACCGAGGAGCCCAAGCAGCTGCCGGCACGCCTGCCGTTCTCGCTGCTCAATGGCGCCAGCGGCATTGCTGTGGGCCTGGCCACCGAAATCCCCAGCCACAACCTGCGCGAAGTGGCGGATGCCTGCATCGCCCTGATCAAAAACCCGCAGCTCAGCGAAGAAGAACTCTTCACCCTGGTGCCCGGCCCTGACTTCCCCGGTGGCGGCCAGATCATCAGCCCGGCCAGCGACATTGCCGACGCCTACCGCACCGGACGCGGCTCACTCAAATGCCGCGCGCGCTGGAAGATTGAAGACCTGGCGCGCGGCCAGTGGCAACTGGTGGTGACCGAGTTGCCGCCCGGTGTCAGCACCCAGCGCGTGCTGGAAGAAATTGAAGAACTCACCAACCCCAAGGTCAAGGCCGGCAAGAAGGCGCTCAGCCAGGACCAGACCCAGCTCAAGGCCAGCATCCTGGCGGTGCTGGACGTGGTGCGCGACGAGTCCGGCAAGGAGAACGCCGTGCGCCTGGTGTTCGAGCCCAAGACCAGCCGCATCGAACAGCAGGAACTGATCACCGCCTTGCTGGCGCACACCAGCCTGGAGTCGTCCTCGCCCATCAACCTGACCATGATTGGCTTGGACGGACGGCCCACGCAAAAGTCTTTCCGCCAGATGCTGAATGAATGGATCAGCTTTCGCCAGACCACCATAGAGCGCCGCAGCCGCCACCGCCTGGCCAAGGTGCTGGACCGCATCCACATCCTCGAAGGCCGGCAGACCGTGCTGCTCAATATCGACGAGGTAATTGCCATCATCCGCCAGAGCGACGAGCCCAAGGCGGCGCTGATTGCACGCTTCAATTTGAGCGAACGGCAGGCCGAAGACATCCTCGAAATCCGCTTGCGCCAACTTGCGCGCCTGGAGGCCATCAAGATCGAGCAGGAGCTCTCCGAATTGAGAGTCGAGCAGGGCAAGCTGGAAGAAATCATCAACAACCCCGCAGCCCTGCGCCGGCTGATGGTCAAAGAAATCGAGGCGGATGCCAAGACCTTTGCCGACGCCCGCCGCACCCTGATACAGGCCGAGAAAAAAGCCGTGGCCGAAGTCCGGGTGGTGGACGAGCCTGTGACCGTGGTGGTCAGCCAAAAAGGCTGGGTGCGCACGCGCGGCGGCCATGGCCATGAGGCCAGCACCTTCGCCTTTAAGTCGGGCGATGCGCTCTACGACACCTTCGAGTGCCGCAGTGTCGACACGCTCCTGGTGTTTGGCTCCAACGGCCGCGTGTACTCGGTGGCGGTCTCGCTGCTGCCGGGCGGGCGCGGTGACGGCCAACCGGTTACCACGCTGATCGAACTGGAAAGCGGCACCCAGCTGCTGTACTATTTTGCCGGTCCGGCATCGGCCACCCTGCTGCTCAGCAGCACGGCGGCCTATGGCTTCCTGGCCACGGTGGCCAACATGATTTCACGCCAGAAGGCCGGCAAGGCCTTTGTCACCTGCAACGAAGGCGACACCCTGTGCAAGCCCTCGCTGGTAAGTGGCGCGCAGGGTCGGGTGCTGACAGCCGGCACACCGGCGGCCTTGGTGGCACCGGCCACCCATGTGGCCTGTGCCTCTACCGGCGGGCGCATTCTGACCTTCGAGATTGGCGAGCTCAAAACCATGGCCACCGGCGGGCGCGGCCTGATGCTCTTGGACCTGGAGCCCAAGGACACCCTGGCCGGTGCGGCCGCCTACACGCGCAGCATCCGCATCGATGGCATAGGCCGCGGCGGCAAGGAGCGTGATGAGACGCTGGAAATCCGCAGCCTCAACAACGCCCGCGCTCTGCGCGGGCGCAAGGGCAAGGCGGCCGATCTGGGCTTCAAACCCAGCGGCATTGTGCGGGTGGAGTAGGGCGCAGTGCCTGGCGAGGGCTCGCAATCAGGCCTGCTTCCCGCACGCCTGTTGATGTTGCTCAAACCGGGTGTCAGTTACGCAAAAGAAGCGCCAACCACAATAGGCCATGAACAAAAACATGCTGATATGCGGCGGAGGCATTGGTGGCCTGGCCACTGCCCTGGCCGCTGCCCGCGCCGGCTGGAGCGCGGAGTTGCTGGAGCAGTCGCCGGTCTTTGGTGAGGTCGGTGCCGGCATCCAACTGGGGCCGAATGTGGTGCGCGTGCTGCAGGGCCTGGGCGTGGGGGATGCCTTGCGCCGTGTGGCAGCTTTTCCCGAGCGCCTGGAAGTGCGCAACGCCACCAGCACCGAGCTGCTGGGCGTGTTGCCCCTGGGCAAAACCGCCGAGCAGCGCTATGGCGCGCCCTATGTGTCGATTGCCCGCGCCGATATGCACACGCTGCTGCTGGACGCCGTGCGCGCCCAGGGCGGTGTCGGCTTGCACCTGGACTCGCGCGTTATCGCCATAAGCCAGGATGCACAAAGCGTCCAGGTGCAAACCGTGCAGGACCACAGCTTCGAGGCGCCGCTGCTGGTGGGCGCCGACGGCCTGTGGAGCCAGGTGCGCAAACAGGTGCTGGAGCACGATGTGGCGCCGCGCGTGACCGGCCATCTGGCCTTCAGGGCCATGCTGCCGCAAAGCGAGTTGCCGCCCTCGTTACGCTCCCAGGTGGTCACAGCCTGGATGGGGCCGGACTTCCATGCGGTGCACTACCCGGTGCGCGGTGGCGAATGGCTCAATGTGGTGTGCATCGTTCACGGCACGGTGTCGGGCGATCCGCAGTCCTGGGACCACAGCGCCAATGCCAACGAGCTGCGCAGCCGCATGGCCCTGGCGCGCGGCACATTGCATGACTTGATTCACAGCATAAGCAACTGGCGCCTCTGGCCGCTGTCGGACCGCGCGCCCATGGCCAGTGCCGCCGAACATGCCAAGGGCCGCATCGCATTGCTGGGCGACGCCGCCCACCCCATGCGACCCTATTTGGCGCAGGGTGCGGGCATGGCGATTGAAGACGCCGCAGCACTCGCCCAGTGCATCCGTGAAACACCCGAGCAGGTAGCGCCGGCCCTGTCGCGCTTCGCGCAGATGCGCTGGCAGCGCAACGCACGGGTGCAGGCACGGGCCATTCGCAATGGCGAGATCTACCACCTCAAGGGCTTACGGCAGCTGGGGCGCGATATGGCGCTCAAGCTCTTGGGCTCCAAGTTGATGGATGTGCCCTGGCTCTACAAGGGGCCTTGAAGGTGGACAGGTGGCGCCGCCTTGTGCGCAACCTTAAACTTGTGTGGGCATGTAAGGGCTTTTGACTTCGCAGCAATACCCCCTATGCTCTAGGCTTTCACAAGATACACGCCATGAACCAAT
>JAYVNF010000098.1:0-6565 GCA_043758575.1 Rhodoferax sp. | reverse complement strand
TACGAACTACTCGGCCGTTGACCAAACGGTCATCGACCCCGGAAAACTCGACTTCAGATAACTTGGTTCGGAGGCAATAAGTACATCTTGGAACTTGGCCACTTGGGCGCCACTGTGTCATTAACTTGTTCATCTCAAAGCCAAGGCAGCAGAATTCTGGCCAGGTGGCTAACTTGATGGCGAGCTTTGTGGCCAAAGAGCTGACACGAGGCCACTGGGTCCACCGTAGCCGCTGAAGCATATGGCTACTTCATACGATGTATATTATGTTAATATACATATGGCAATAACGAAACCCTCAGCTCACTTTGAAATGCACCGTTGGCACAAGCGGATCTGCAAAGGACGCGCCCAAGGCCAGCTCGCCCTCACCGTGCAGCACGCACTCCTCACGGCGCAACAGCACGTCGGCACCATTGGCACCAGCAAAGCGGATCCAACTGCCGTAGCTGCTTACATCCACCAGCACCACACTGCCATTGCGCCATTCCAGGCGGGCATGGGTGCGCGAGACGCGGGGGTCATTCACCATGAATTCAACCGTACGCACCCGGCCTATGTGGACGGGCAATTCAAAGGACTTGAAACTCTGGCTGTGCTCCAGCCAGCGCAGCTCCACCTCGCGGCCCAGCACATCGGACTCGCCCGGAATGAACTTCGGGTCTATATCGCCTTGCATGGTCAGGAAATCTGAAACCTCCTCCTCGCGCCACTCGATCTGGTAGACGGTACAGGGCTCGGCACGGCCACGGATACTGATGGGGCCCAAGATGCGGAAGGTCACGCCCGGAGCCTCGGAGACGCAGTTGAGGGATGCCGCGTCGGCCCAAATCTGGTTGGGACCACACAGGTCACACAGGCGGGCCGCCACATTGACCGCATCGCCATAGCAATCGCCGGCAACCAATTCCACGTCGCCGGTGGCAAGGCCGATACGGATGGGCATGGCCGTGTCCTTGGCTAGGCGGAGCATGCGCTTGAAATGCACACGCTGCAGTTCCACCACGGCACGCACGGCGCTGGCGCCGTCCGGGAACAGCGCCAACACGCCGTCTCCTAGAGTTTTGACGACGCGACCGTTGGCCAATTCGCACTGCTGGGCAATCCAGGTCGTGATGTTGGTAATGGTCTCGGTGGCCAGTGCATTGCCCAGGGCTTCAAACACGGCTGTGCTGCCATGGAGATCCGTAAATACAACTGTTGCCTGAACGCCCATTCCCAATTTTCCTGGTGCTTGTTTAAGCGTTGAGTTTAGAGCATTGAGGAATGTTTAAGGGCGCAAGCAGCCATTTGCAACAAAGACGAACCCCAAAAATACGATAAAAACGACATGTCCTCAAGCGTGCACATGGCCCCAGGCTATCAGTGCGTCCCGGCCTTGCACGACCAGGTCGACCTTGGCCCCGACCGGCAACAGCACCTTGGTCTGTACATGGCCATAAGGCAGGTTGGCCAGCACCGGAGCGGCGATCTGTGTCTGCAGCCATTGCGACACGGTCTTCATGCTGAATCCCTTGTCGTGGGGTGTCAGTTTGAATTCGGTGAATTGCCCCAGCAGCACTGCCTTTTGTTTGGCCAACACGCCCGCATGCACAAGCTGGCTGAGCATGCGCTCTACCCGATAGGGCGGCTCAGCCACGTCTTCCAGAAACAAAACGCCGCCTGCAATTCTGGGGAAGTAGGGCGTGCCCAATAACGAGACCAGCACGGCCAGATTGCCGCCCCAAAGTGTGGCGTTGTGGATATCCCACTCCTGCACCTGCGGTTCGCTCTTGGGGCCACCTTTAGGTTCACCAGGCAGTGCCGCCCGGCCGGGTGCCGGCAGTCGCCACCCTGCCCCCTCGCCCTGCCCCAGCAACAAATCGTTGAAGCAATCCTCCATGATGTCATCGGGCAGTGGCTCGGCACCAAAGCCTTCGCACAGGGCCGGTCCGGCCCAGCTGACGCGCCCGGTCTTGGCAAAAAGTGCCAACTGAAATGCCGTGAAGTCGCTGATGCCCACAAACTGGGTGCCCCCTTCGATCGCCTTGGCTACGGTGGCGTAGTCAATGCGCTCCAGGATCCGGGTCAGGCCGTAACCGCCGCGTGAAATCAGCGCCACGTCGGCACCGCTGGCGGCGGCCCGGGCAATGGCGGCCAGACGGGTGTCGTCGTCACCGGCAAAGCGCATGTGGCTGCAGAGGGCGTCTTGGTCCACCTCCACGCTGTGCCCCAAGGCCTTCAGCCGCTTGACGCCCCGGCGAAACGCCGCCTTGTCGCGCACGGCACCGGAAGGGGAATAGATATAGATGTGTTTGCTCATGGTTTTATTTTCGTTTGCTTTGGCGGGACCATTGCCACGCCCTTTGTGTCGCTCTTCAACTCGCGCTGCGCGAGGTTTGAAAAGGCGCGTTCACCCGCACGGTGACCTGCATCCGGATAGGGCGATTGCAACCCCAGCTGTTCCGGTGCACCGGACAAGTCCAGCGCTTGCACCGCTACCTCCACTACATGGTGCCGGGTCTGGCGCTTGAATGCCTGCGCCAGCGGGTGCTCGGATGCGGGCAGCACCAGCACCAACTCACAGACTGCCAGCTGCTGTAACAGCTCCAGCAAGTAGCGCAGATGCCATTCCGGCGTGTGCACGTCTTCACGCTTGGGCTTGTCACTGCGGCCAAAACCGATCAGGTCAGGTGCCAGCACGCGCGCGCCGTGTTCCAGGCGGCTGGCTATCCAGCTGCGCCAGTGGTAGCTCCAACCCGGGATGGGGTGCAAACACAGGTACACCTGCTTGGCGTCGCGCGGGCCTTCGTCCAGGTAGTGCAGACGCAGTCCCGCCAAGCTGGGCAGGCCGCTGACATAGTGAGGCTGCCAGGGGTAGCCCTCCAAGCCCTCAAAAAAACGCTCGGGAGTACGCAAGGTATCCTCCCGCAAAGGCGTTGCCGCTGCGCGGCTCTGGCTGCGTCGGCCCTGGAAAAACTGCTGCAGCTGCAGCGCAGCCTGTGGTGCCAGCACGCCGCCTTCGACCCGGGTCTGGTGGTTGAGCTGCGGTTGGGCAAACAGGTTCAGCACCGAACCGGCACAGCCGGTCTTGGGCTCTGCTGCACCAAAGACCACGCGCTGCAGGCGTGCATGCAGCATGGCGCCGCAGCACATGGCACAGGGCTCCAGCGTGACGTACAGGGTGCAACCGTCCAGCCGGTAGTTGCCCAGCGTGTTGCCAGCCGCGCGCAAAGCATTGATTTCTGCGTGGGCCGAGGGGTCATGGGAGTGCAAGGGGCTGTTGTGCCCGCTGCCGATGACAAGGCCGTCCTTGACCACCACCGCACCCACCGGCACCTCGCCCGCAGCGGCGGCCGCTTCAGCCTGCTGCAGCGCAAGCTGCATGAAGGCCACGTCCTCCTGAGCGATGGATTCAGGGCTGGACGGCATGCACACCTACCTGGCGCTTATTCCCACTCGATGGTGGCCGGTGGCTTGCTGCTCACGTCATAGGTCACGCGGTTGATGCCACGCACCTCGTTGATGATGCGGCCGGACACCTTCTTCAAGAGAGCGTAAGGCAGCTCGGCCCAGTCGGCGGTCATGAAGTCGCTGGTCTGCACGGCGCGCAGGGCCACGACGTAATCGTAGGTGCGGCCATCGCCCATCACGCCCACGCTCTTCACCGGCAGGAAGACGGTGAAGGCCTGGCTGGTCAGGTCGTACCAGCTCTTGCCGTTCTCTTCGTCGATGAAGTTGCGCAGCTCTTCGATGAAGATGGCGTCGGCGCGGCGCAGCAAATCGGCATATTCCTTTTTGACTTCGCCCAGAATGCGCACGCCAAGACCAGGCCCCGGGAAGGGATGCCGGTAGACCATGTGAAACGGCAGGCCCAAGGCCGCACCGAGTTCACGCACCTCGTCCTTGAACAGTTCGCGCAGCGGCTCCAGCAATTTCAGGCCCAGCTGTTCGGGCAGGCCACCCACGTTGTGGTGGCTCTTGATGGTGACGGCCTTCTTGCCCTTGCCGCCGCCGGACTCGATCACGTCCGGGTAAATCGTGCCCTGGGCCAGCCACTCCACATGGCGCGACTGGTCGGCACGCAGCTTGGCGGCTTCGGCCTTGAAGACTTCCACAAACTCGCGGCCAATGATCTTGCGCTTGGCTTCAGGCTCACTCACACCGGCCAGATGGCCCAGGAACTGCGCCTCGGCATCCACCCGCACCACCTTGGCGTGCAGCTTGCCAACGAACATGTCCATCACCATGTCGCCTTCGTTCAGTCGCAACAGGCCGTGGTCCACAAACACGCAGGTCAGCTGGTCGCCAATGGCGCGGTGAATCAGCGCTGCCGCCACCGAAGAGTCGACGCCACCGGAGAGACCCAGAATGACCTCGTCCGTGCCCACCTGGGCGCGGATCTTGGCCACCGCCTCGGTGATGTAGTCACCCATGATCCAGTCCGGACGGGTGTTGCAGATGTCCAGCACAAAGCGCTCCAGAATCGCCGCACCGCGTTTGGTGTGGGTGACTTCCGGGTGGAACTGCACGCCGTAGAAATGGCGCGTCTCATCGGCCATACCGGCAATCGGGCAGCTCTCGGTGCTGGCCATGAGGGTAAAGCCGTGCGGCAACTCGGTGACCTTGTCGCCGTGGCTCATCCACACTTGCAGCAGGCTCTCGCCCTCGTTCACATAGTCCTGGATGCCGTCCAGCAAAAGCGTGTGGCCGTGCACGCGCACATCGGCGTGACCGAACTCGCGCTGCTGCCCGCTTTGCACCAGGCCCCCCAGTTGGTGGGCCATGGCCTGCATGCCGTAGCAAATGCCCAGCACCGGAATACCCAGCTCGAACACCGCCTTGGGTGCTTTGTCGGTGGTCTCTTCGTAGACACTGGCATGGCTGCCCGAGAGGATGATGCCCTTGAGCGAACCATCGCGCGCATAGGCGCGCAGCCACTCGTCGCTCACGTCGCAGGGGTGCACTTCGCAGAACACATGCGCCTCGCGGATGCGCCGCGCAATCAGCTGCGTCACCTGCGAGCCGAAATCGAGAATAAGAATTTTCTGGTGCATGGGGTGTGCTTATTCCGCGCGGTAATTCGGGGCTTCTTTGGTGATCTGCACGTCGTGCACATGGCTTTCGCGAATGCCTGCCGTGGTGATCTCCACAAACTCCGCCCGGTCCTGCATGTCGGCAATGGTGGCGCAACCGCAATAGCCCATGCTGGCACGCAGGCCGCCGGCCATCTGGAACACGATGGAGACCATGGAGCCCTTGTAGGGCACGCGGCCTTCAATGCCTTCGGGCACCAGCTTGTCGGCGTTCGGGTTGCCGGTGCTGGATTCCTGGAAGTAGCGGTCCGCACTGCCCTGCTGCATGGCGCCAATGCTGCCCATGCCGCGGTAGCTCTTGTAGCTGCGGCCCTGGAACAAAATCACTTCGCCCGGGGCTTCCTCGGTACCGGCGAACATGCCGCCCATCATCACCGTGCCAGCGCCGGCCGCGATGGCCTTGGAGATGTCGCCGCTGTAGCGCACGCCGCCGTCAGCGATCAGGGGCACGCCGGTGCCGCGCAGCGCGGTGGCGACGTTGTCGATGGCCGTGATTTGCGGCACGCCGACACCGGCCACGATACGCGTGGTGCAGATGGAGCCCGGGCCAATGCCCACTTTGACCGCATCGACGCCGGCTTCCACCAGGGCCAAAGCCGCCGCGCCAGTGGCAATATTGCCGCCCACCACATCCACATGCGGGTAGTTCTGCTTGACCCAGCGCACGCGTTCGATCACGCCCTTGCTGTGGCCGTGTGCGGTATCCACCACGATGGCGTCCACGCCGGCGTTGACCAGGGCTTGCACGCGCTCTTCCGTGCCCTCGCCCACACCCACTGCTGCGCCCACACGCAGGCGACCGGTGGCGTCACGCGCGGCGTTGGGGAAGTTGAGCTGTTTGGTGATGTCTTTGACCGTGATCAGGCCCTTGAGCTCGAAGGCCTCGTTCACCACCAGTAGACGCTCCAGCTTGAACTTGTTGAGCAAAGCCTTGGCGTCTTCGGGCGTGGTGCCGTCGGGCACGGTGATCAGGCGCTCGCGCGGCGTCATGATCTCACGCACGGTCTGGTCGTAACGGGTCTCGAAGCGCAGGTCGCGTCCGGTCACAATGCCGACCACCTTGCCACCTTCGCAGACCGGAAAGCCCGACACGCCCAGTTTCTCGGACAGGGCCATGACCTGGCGCACCGTGGTCTCGGGGGTGATCACCACCGGGTCGCGCAGCAGGCCGGACTCGTAGCGCTTGACCTTGAGAACCTGGGCGGCCTGTTCGGCCACGGTCAGGTTTTTGTGCACGATGCCGATGCCGCCCTCCTGCGCGATCGCGATGGCCAGTCTGGCCTCGGTCACGGTGTCCATGGCTGCCGACACCAGCGGCAGATTCAGGGCGATATTGCGGGAGAAACGGGTGGCGAGAGAGGTGTCCTTGGGAAGGACTTGGGAGAACGCTGGTACCAACAACACATCGTCGAAGGTCAGCGCTTTACCGAGAAGGCGCATGTCAAAGCTCCAAAAGGCAGATTGTACCCGCCAGGCGGTTGTCAAATAGC
>JAYVNF010000097.1:0-2048 GCA_043758575.1 Rhodoferax sp. | reverse complement strand
ATGGTGGCCACGATCAGCATGGGTGTGGCCATGGGCAGCATCAGCTGCAAAAAGATGCGCCAGAAGCCGCCGCCGTCAATGCGCGCGGCCTTGAACAGCTCTTGCGGCACGGAGACGTAGTAGTTGCGAAACAGCAGCGTCAGCAAGGGCATGCCGAAGATGCAGTGCACCAGCAGAATGGCCCAGTAGGTGTTGTAGAAGCCTCCCAGGCGGAACCAGGCCACCAGCGGGTAAATCATCACCTGGAAGGGCACGAAGGCGCCCAGCATCATGATGCCAAACAGGATGTCGCCCCACTTGGAGCGCCAGAAGCTCAGAGCATAGCCGTTGAGCGCGCCCAGAAAGACTGACAGCGCGGTGGCCGGCACCACCAGGCGCACCGAATTCCAGAAGCCGCCCTGGATGCCGTTGCAGGTGAGCGCAATGCAGGCGCTGGACCAGGCCTCGGCCCAGTTGCCGAACTGTGGGCTGGCCGGCCAGGCAAACATCAGGGCCTGGCGCACCTCGGCGCCAGTCTTGAGCGAGGTCACCACCATCACATACAGAGGCAGCAGGAAGAAGGCCGAGACGCTGAGCAAAAAGGCATAGATGCCAATGCGCGCCGGGGTGAAGAAGGCGCGCTTGGGGCGGCGCGTGGAGGTCGAAGGCGGGGTGGGCAGCGGGGTGGCCACGGGTGCGGGGCTGGTCAGCGTTTGGGTCATGGCAGTGGGCACTTGTTCAATGGCCGGCACGCTGGGCTGCCTGCACCTTGGAGCGCCAGTACAGCAGGGGCGTGAGCACGGTGAATACGGTGACCAGCATCACCACCGAGGCGGCCGAAGCCAGGCCGATGTTGTTGCGGCCAAACAGGTGGTCGATGATGAATTTGGCCGGCACCTCGCTGGCGTCTCCCGGGCCGCCGCTGGTCATCACGGCCACCACGTCAAAGGTGCGCACCAGGGCCACGGCCAAGAGCATGAAGGCGGTGGCATAGGCGGGGCCGAGCTGCGGCAGCACCAGGCTGAAGTAGTAGCGCGGCTTGGAGACGCCGTCCAGGCGCGCCGCCTTCCACTGCTCCTCGTCGACACCGCGCAGGGCGGCCAGCAGGATCGCCATGGTGGTGCCACTGCCCTGCCAAACCATGGCCAGACCGACGGCGTAAATCACCGACTCGGGGTGCACCGTCCAGTCGAACGTGAAGCTCTCCCAGCCCAGCTGGCGCATGGCGTTTTGCAAGCCCAGGTTGGGGTTGAACAGCCACTGCCAGACCAGGCCGGTGACGACAAAGCTCATGGCGTAGGGATACAGAAAAATCGTGCGAAACCAGCTCTCGCCGTGCACCTGCTGGTCGATGAAAACGGCCATCAGCGTGCCCAGAATCAGCACGCCCAGGATGTAGACCACGGCCAGAATGCCCATGTGCTGCAGCGAGACGATCCAGCGCTCGGTATCGAACAGGCGCTCGAACTGCATCAGGCCGACCCAGTCGTTGCGCGGCAGCAGCTTGGAGCTGGTGAAGGCAATGCGTATGCTCCACAGCACCGAGCCCACATAGGCCAGCAGGGCCGTGATGGCCAGGGGCAGCAAGGCGGCGTGCAGCGCCAGGTTCAGGCGTCTGGGGCGCGGGCGTTTGGTTTTGGTCATGGGCGTTGGGGCACGAGCAGGCGAGGCAATGAGGGCAAACTACAAAGCCCGAGGCAGGGTGCTGCCTCGGGCCCATGCGCCTTAGCGCTTGACGGCCGTGGCCATGGCCTTCAGGGCGTCGTCCACCGACTGCTCGGAGTTCCAGAACTTGCTCACCGCGTCTTCAAACGCACCCTTGGCATCGGGCGAGAGCAGCTCGTTGTCGCTCTCCAGCAAACGGTTTTCCTTGATCGCCTGCACACCGGCGGCAGCGCAGATGTCCACGCCGCTCAGGTCCACGTCGGTACGGATCGGGATGGAGCCCTTCTTGTTGTTGAAGGCCACTTGCACGGCGGGCGAGATCATCAGCTCGGCGAGCTTCTTCTGCGCGGCGGCAGCATCGGGCTTGTCATTCTTGGGGAACACAAACACATCGCCACCAATGG
>JAYVNF010000096.1:0-19121 GCA_043758575.1 Rhodoferax sp. | reverse complement strand
CCGGGTACCGCAGGATGGGCGCTTTCGGGTCAGCCTGCAGGGCCGTTTGATTGACCTGCGGGTCTCCATCATCCCCAGCATCCATGGCGAGGACGCGGTGCTGCGGATTCTGGACAAGCAGTCCCTCAGCGACCAGATGAAGGGCCTGCAGCTCACCAGCCTGGGCTTTGACGAGGAAATCGCAGCGCTGCTGCGGCGCCTGGCCAGCGAGCCCTACGGCATGATGCTGGTGACCGGCCCTACCGGCAGCGGAAAGACCACCACGCTGTACGCAGCCATCTCCGAGATCAACACCGGCGCGGAAAAAATCGTCACCATCGAAGACCCGGTGGAATACCAGCTGCCCGGTGTGCTGCAAATTCCGGTCAACGAGAAAAAGGGCTTGACCTTTGCCCGCGGCCTGCGCTCCATCCTGCGCCATGACCCGGACAAGATCATGGTCGGCGAAATACGCGATTCGGAGACCGCACAAATTGCCATCCAGTCGGCCCTCACCGGCCACCTGGTGTTCACCACCGTGCACGCCAACAATGTGTTTGATGTGATTGGCCGCTTCATGCACATGGGGGTGGACATGTACAGCCTGGTGTCGGCCCTCAACGGCGTGCTGGCGCAGCGCCTGCTGCGGGTCAACTGCAAGCACTGCGAGGCGGTGGACCACCCCTCGCCCACGCTGCTCCAGGATTCGGGCCTGGAGCCCGCTGACGTCAAGGGCTGGCGCTTTCGTGCCGGCATGGGCTGCGGCCACTGCCGTGGCAGTGGTTTCAAGGGCCGCAAGGCGATTGCCGAGGTACTCAATCTGAACGACGAAATCCGTGAGCTGATCATTGCGCGCGCGCCCATTCGCCAGCTCAAGCAGGCAGCCCAGGCCAATGGCACGCGCCTGCTGCGGGAGTCGGCACTGGCCCTGGTGCGCAATGGCGAAACCACACTGAGCGAGATCAACCGTGTCACTTTTATTTCCTGACACCCTGTCGCTGTACATCGCGCCGGACCGGGTCCAGGCGGTCAAGACCGTGGGCCTGAGCCAGGTGGCCGTGGAGGTGCACCAACGCGAAGCCAACGTGCAGGCCACCGACAACTGGCTGGGTTTGCTGCGCGTGTGCACCGAGCTGATACGGCAAACCCGGGTGCAGCGCCTGCGCATCGTGCTGTCGGACAAGCTGGTGCGCTACGCCTGCTTTGCCTGGCGCGCCGAGCTGCGCAATGCGGCCGAAGACATGGCCATGGCGATGCTCAATTTTGACGACGTGTATGGCCCCCACGCCAGTGCCGATTGGCACTTCGGCTTCAGTGCCGGGCGGCCTGGGCGCTCGCGCATCTCGGTTGCCATTCCGCAATCGCTGTTCGGCATTTTGCAAAACAACCTGGGCCAGCAGCAGGCCAAGGTGACCTCGATCCAGACGGCTTTTTGCGCCACCTTGCAAAGCCATCGCAAACAGTTGGGCAGCAGCGGCTGGCTGGTCAACCTGGAAATCGGGCGCCTGACCATGGGCAGCTGGAGCCATGACTCCTGGAGCTGGATCTATTCGGCCCACACCGAACTGGACAGCCCCGAGGAACTGCTGGCCCGGGTGCGCCAGGAACTGCAGCTGTCCTCCACCAGCTTGAAGCCGGCCCAGCCGGTGGAAATTTTTGTGCATGCCCCGGCCTTGGAGCACCTGCCCTTTGGCACCATGGAGGGCGTGCGCTTCACCCGGCTGAAGACCATGCAAAAAGAAGCCGGCGCCAAATACGCCTTCGCACTGCTGGGGGTACGGGCATGAAGGGCTTTTACTTTGACCTGGTGGCCCAACCACGCGGCTTGCTGTGGCTGCGCGGACTGCTGCTGCTCCTGGGCGCGCTGGCACTGGCCGCCATGCTGGCCTATGGCCAGCTGGTGCTCTACCCCGAACGCCTGCAGCAGCGCGAGCTGGTGCAGCTGGAGTTGGCCAAGCTGGGTGGCGTGCCGGCCGCTGCCACCATGAAACCAGCCGAGCTGGAGCAAGCCTGGCAACAGGCGCGCACTGCCGCAACGCAACTGGGCCTGCCCTGGCAGAACTTTTTTGTGCAGCTGGGCCAGGCCGCCAAGAGCGGCAATGTGGCCTTTATTTCGATTGAGCCGGATTCCGCCAAAGGCCATGTGGTGCTGGTGGCGGAAGCCCGCACGCTGGACACCATGCTGCAGTTTCTGAGTGAATTGCAGGCCAGCCCGGACTTCTCCGAGGTGGTGCTGCAGTCACACGCGATCGACAAGACCACGCCCGAAAAGCAGGTGCGCTTTCGTGTCGCTGCTACCTGGAAGGTGAGCGAATGAACGCCCTGGCATTGCAACGCACGCTGGCCTACTACGCGCAGCGCCTGGGCCGCCTGGGCCTGCTGGGCCTGGGGCTGATGCTGCTGGCCGGGCTGCTCTGGCTCACCCTGGTGCGCAACCGCGAAAACGAAATCGGCGCCGACCAGCGCCGCCTGCAGGCGCTGCGCCAGCAGGTGGCGGCCAAGAGCAACCTGCCGCTCAGCACCAACCTCAACCGCGAAGAGCAGCTGCGGGTTTTCTACAAAAATTTTGGCCAGGCCGACAAAGTGCCGCAGGCCCTGCAGCGCATCTACAAGGCGGCTGAAAAGCAGGGCCTGTTGCTGGAGACCGGTGAGTACACGCGCCTGCCCAGCGGCAGCGAAAGGCTGGCACGCTTTCGGGTGTCGCTACCGGTCAAGGGCAGCTTCAAACAACTGCTGGGTTGGATGGACCAGGTGCTTCAGGAGAACAACACCGTGGCCTTGGAGAATGCCGTCTTCAAACGTGACCAGGTCGATGACGAGGCGATTGAAGCCAAGATCGCGTTCCTGGTCTTTATGGACACCCAGCCATGAAGCCCGGCCGCACCCTTTGGCTGCTGGCCGCTGGCGCCGTGCTGACCGGCGCACTGATCTGGTTTGCGCCTGCCAAGGATGACCTGGGCGTGTCCGAGCCCGCCAAGGGCGGGACCACACTCAAGCTGCGTCCCAGCCTGCCCGCCAACAGCCCCCTGGAAGCTACTGCCAGCAAGCTGGACCAGGCCCTCAAAGGCACGCCGGAACGCGCCAGCCTGAAGCAAAAAAGTGCCACGGCCTTGTTCGCCCAAAGCAGCTGGGTGGTGGTGCCGCCGCCGCCCAAGCCGGTGCCCCCGGCGCCCCCGGCGCCACCGCCACCACCCCCTACAGCGCCAGCCCTGCCCTATGCCTTCATGGGCCAGTTTCAGCAAGGCGAGACGCTGCTGGTGATTCTCACGCGCGGCAACCGCGTGATCACGGCAGCGCTGGGCGACGTGCTGGAAAAAACCTACCGCATTGATCGCATAGAGGCCAGCAAAGTGACCCTTACCTATCTGCCCCTGGGCGTTTCGCAATCACTATCCACCGGGGGTTCCCAGTGAACAAACATACCATTCCATCGCGCAAAATCCTGGCCGTGCTGCTGGCCGTGGCCTTGGGCGGCTGTGCCGCAGACCGCATCCACAACGAAGGCATGACGCTGATCGACGATGGCAAGTTCGAGGAAGGCCTGGGCAAGCTGGCCCAGGCCAAGCAGGCCGACCCTGGCAACGGCGCCTTCAAGAAGGACTGGCTGATGCAGCGCGACCGCATGGTCACGCGGGTGCTGGGCGAGGCCAACCAGCAGCGCACCGAGCAACACTGGGACCCAGCCCTGCAACTCTATGCGCGCGTGCTGGCGCTGGACGCCGGCAACGTGGCGGCGCGCCAGGCCATCAACGACATCACGGTGGAGCGCCGGCAGTCCGCCCGTGTGGACGATGCCGCCCTGCTCTATGGCAAGGGTGACTTGGAGCAGGCCAGCAACATCGTGGGGCGGGTGCTGGTGGAAAACCCGGCACACGTGCGCGCACTGGCCTTGCGCAACCAGATCACCGAGGCCACGGCACAGAACAATTCCTTCAACGGCATCAACCTCAACCTCAAAAGCAAGAAGCCCGTCACCCTGCAATTCCGCGATGCCAATCTGCGCATGGTGATGGAGGCGATTGCCAAGACCACCGGTCTGAATGTGATGTTTGACAAGGATGTGAAGAACGACCTGAAGGTCACCATCTTCGTGCGCGATACGCCGGTGGAAGAGGCCATTGACCTGATCCTGATGCAAACCCAGACCGCCAAACGCGTCATGGGCGAGAACTCGATCCTGGTCTACCCGGACACCGAGGCCAAGTCGCGCGACTACGCCGAGCTGAAGATTCGGCGCTTTTCCATGACCAATGCGGATCCGAAAAACGTGATGGCCATGATCAAGACCATGACCAAGACCAAGGACATCTTCATCGACGAGAAGACCAACGCCCTGGTAGTGCGCGATACGCCGCAAATCATCCGCATGATCGAAAAACTGATTGTGACCATGGACCAGCCCGAGCCGGAGGTGATGCTGGAAGTGGACGTGATGGAAGTCTCGCGCGACCGCCTGCTGGCCTTGGGCATTGACCTGCCCACCAGCTTTGGCGCCTCCACGGCGCAGATGTCGCTGGAGGCGTTTCGCAATATGTCGGATGCCAATGTCACAGTCAGTGCCCTGTCGGCCGGCATCACGGCCAAGAAGACGGATTCGGACATCAATGACCTGGCCACACCGCGCATCCGGGTGCGCAACAAGGAAAAAGCCAAGTTCCTGGTGGGTGACCGCCTGCCCGTGATTTCCACAGCGGCCGTGCCCTCCACCACCGCCACCTCGGCGGTCTACAACACCAGCGTGCAGTATGTGGAGGTGGGCATCAAAATCGAGGTGGAGCCCACCATCTATGCCGATGGCGAGGTCGCCATCCGCCTGGTGTTGGAAGTCAGCTCCAACGGCGGCCAAAACGCTGAGGCCGCCAAGACGGGCACCATTGCCTACACCATCAGCACCCGCAGCGTGAGCACGGTGCTGCGCCTCAAGGACGGCCAGACCGAAATCATCGGCGGCCTGATACAGGACCAGGACCGCGCCGCCGCCACCAAGATTCCGGGGCTGGGCGACATACCGATGTTGGGACGCTTGTTTGGTGTGCAGACCGACACCAAGAACAAAAAAGAAATCATCATGTCGATCACCCCACGCATCATCCGCAACAACCGCCAGGTGGACAGTGACTTGCTGGAAATGTGGTCGGGCACCGAAACCAATATGCGCTTTGGCAACCGCGTCAGGGCCGCCACCGCCACCGCCACCGCCGCGCCCGTACCGCTGCGCTCCTCCGCTGCCGCCGGCAACGTGCCGGCGCTGGCACCGGTGGCACCAGTGGTGGCAGCGCCAGCGCCGCTGGCCACAGTCACCGACCCGCTGCCGGAGGCCATGCCTGCAGAAGCGGATGCAAAGCCCGCCCAATGACCTTTGTGCGCCGCCCGCAGCGCCCCCATGGGTTCACGCTGATCGAAATGCTGGTGACTGTCACCATCGTGGCCTTGCTGTCCACGGTGGCCTTCCCGCTGCTCGAACTGGCTGAGCGTCGCAGCAACGAGCGCGAGCTGCGCGAGGCCTTGCGCCAAATCCGCACGGCACTGGACAGCTACAAGCAGGCCGTCGACGAGGGCCGCATTCTGGAGGTGAACAAGGGCAGTGGCTACCCGCCCAACCTGGATGTTCTGGTCTCCGGTGTGGCGGATGCCAAAAGCCCGAACCGCGAGCAAAAAATATATTTCCTGCGCAAGATCCCGCGCGACCCGCTGGGTCTGCCGCCGGTGGCCGGCGCCTTGCCAGACTGGGGGCTGCGCAGCTATGCCAGCGCACCGGTGGATCCACAAGCTGGCGCGGACGTGTTTGACGTCTATTCGCGCTCCCCCGCCATCGGGCTCAATGGCATTGCCTACAAGGACTGGTGATGCGACGCAAACTTCAGGGCTTTACGCTAATTGAACTGATCGTGGTGATGACCATCATCAGCCTGTTGCTGACGCTGGCTGCGCCGCGCTATTTCCGCTCCATAGAACGCAGCAAGGAAACCGTGCTCAAGGCCAACCTGGCCTCCACCCGCGATGCCCTGGACAAGTTCCATGCGGACACCGGGCGCTATCCGGAACAACTGGCCGAGCTGGTTAGTCGACACTACCTGCGCACCCTGCCCTGGGACCCGATTGCCGACAGCTCCGAGGTCTGGGTGATCGTGCCACCGACCAATGGTCAGGCCGGCGGCGTCTACAACATAGGCAGCGGTGCCCTGGGTGCGGGCCTGGATGGTGTTCCCTATGCCGACTGGTGAGCGCCGCGCCGGGCAACAGGGCTTTGTCTACATTGCCTTGCTGATTGGCATGGCCATCATGGGCATAGGCCTGGGCGCCACCTCCGAAGTCTGGACCCAGACCCGTCAGCGCGAAAAAGAGCAGGAGCTGCTGTTTGTAGGCAACCAGATTCGCCAGGCCATCAGCCGCTTCTACCTGCAGTCGCCACCGAATGCGCGGCGCTTCCCCACGAACCTGGAGGAGCTGACGCAAGACCTGCGAACACCAGACAAACCGCAGCGCTATTTGCGCAAAGTCTATGCCGATCCGATCACGGGCAGCACCTCCTGGGGCGAGCTGCGTTTGCCGGGTGGCCAGTTGGTGGGGGTCTACAGCACGTCTTTTGACAAACCCATCAAGGTTGCAGGATTTGCCCTGCGCGACAAGGCCCTGGCAGACCAGGAACATTATTCAGACTGGGTGTTTCGCTCCGCTCTGCCGGCCGCCAACCCCTTGCTGGCGCCCGGCACCGGCTACACCACGCAGGGCGCGCCACCCGTTGCTGCACCCAACGGCCCGCAGCGCGGCCCGGCCGCGCCGGCAGCGCCTTCGTTTCTGAAGCCCTTCACCCTCAGCCCTTGAACGCGCGGGTCCTGCTGGTAGATGGACAGCACCCTGGGCACGTACTGCTGCGTCTCTGAGTAGTGCGGAATGTGCCGGCCCGCCTGCACCACGGCGGCCTCGCCCGCGTTGTAGGCCGCAATGGTCAGCTCCATATCCCCACCAAAATAATCCATGAGCCAACGCAGGTACTTGCTACCGGCCAGTATGTTCTGGCGCGGATCCCACATGTTGGCCGCGCCAAAGCGCTTGGCCGTGGCCGGCATCAACCGCATCAGCCCCTGGGCGCCTTTGCGCGACAGGGCACGGGCGTTGTAGTTGGACTCCACCAGAATCACGGCGTGTATCAGTTCCAGGGGTATGCGGCTGGCCAGACTGGCCTCCTGCATAAAAGGCAGGTAGCTGGCCGGCACCGGCTTGTGCGGCGTCAGCTGCGGCAGCACCGCGGGCTGCTCGGTAAGCGGCAGGGCTTGCGCTGCCAGCAGCAAGGTCGGTGCATCTTCGTCCTGGCTGCTGGACAGCACCACCGAACCACTCTCACTCAGCCCGGCAAACACCTGCGCCTGACCCGCGGCGCTGACCAGCAGCCCCAGCAAAAAGGCCAGGCCCTTGTGTCTCACGGCCTGGCCTTGGCGCGGCGTTCGGTAATGCCCAGCATGCCGTTGTCCAGCTTGCAAATAAAGGACTGGGATTCAAACTCTTTAAGGGCCTTGCTGACCATTTCACGCGAAGCACCCACCTCGCGGGCAATGGCCGCATGCGACATCTTTTTGCGCACCAGCAATTGACCGGCCTCGGTCTCTTCGGCCATGTCAATCAGGTAGCGGGCGACCCGGCCGAACACGCTGAGCAAGGCCAGTGAGGCAATTTTATGGTTGGCCTTGCGCAGCCGTTTGACCAGTCCACGCATCACCGCCACGGCCATTTGTGCGTTGTGCAAAATGCAGCTATTAAAGCCTTCGCGGGTCAGTACCAGTGCATCCACCTGGGTGGCTGCGGCCACGGTGGCGGAGTGCGGCTCGTTGTCCAGCAAACTCATCTCGCCAATGCAGTCGCCCACGCCCAGGGTGGCCAGCACCAGTTCCTTGCCGCTGGCGTGCGACACCAGAACATTGGCAGAGCCCGACAAAATAACAAACAGCATGTCTGTCTTTTGCCCCGCTTCCACCAAGCGCTCCGAACGCTTGAAGCGTCGCTTCTCCAAAGCCCCCATCAGCGAGATCGCTTGGGTATCCGACAGGTGCTCAAATAATGGCACACGGCGCAATAACTCTGGTGTTGTGAGCGTTGCCACTTTTACAATGACCTGACTATTTATATTCGGTGGAGAATCCCGTCGCTATCCCGTCGCGCCTGCCGGAGATTCGTGAGGCAATTCTTAAGCCAATGCTCAGCCGAACCTTACTGAAATATTAAATAAACTATTTAACTGGCACCCTACGGACATACCATGAACCATTCGGAAAAACGGAATTTGCCCCGTATTGCCCCCGGCAATATACCTGCCGGTGCGCTGTCTTTGGTGCATCAAGGGCAACGCATTGAAATAGACAACCTGCGCGATATTTCCGATTCCGGAATCAGCTTTTCGCTCAAGCAGATAGTTGCCGTATCCGAAAATATTTCCATCGAATATGCAGACCACAAGGTCAAACTGGAAGTATTCGGCAGGGTGGCCTGGTGCCGGCAGGTGCAGGCGTCGGACCAAGCAGTGCCGCACAGCGCCAACTACCTCATGGGGGTGGAGCTGCTCAGTCCCATGATGTTGTACGCGGTATTGCCCAATACCTGAGCCGAAGGCGCACTAACCGCCCCCGCGCTGCATATACAGATCAAAGCGTTGCATGAAGGCGTGGCGCGCCGCCGCATCAACACCGGCAAAACGAAAACGCACCAGCAGGCGTGGCAGCACCACCAGGGCAATCTCACGCGGCTCTGCCACCTGCCACGTCAGGCCCAGGGCCCCATCGCCTATGCGCACCCCCACCGTGCGCTCCTGGCGCTTCCAGTGGTGCGCGCCCAGGGCCTCGGGCAGCCAGCGCAGCCAGTCGGCCTCGGTGCAGGCCATATCGCGCTCGAAGCGCTCGTCGTAAACAGATTGCATGTCCAATGGGTTGGTGTGAGGGGCCAGCATGGTCCTAGCCGCCTGCGATGGGCGGCCAGATGGCCAGCACATCGTCGGGCTGCAAGGCCAGCGTGGCGCGGTCTGCAGGCGCAATGTACTTGCCGTTGATCAGCACCAGGTGCACCATTTTTTCGGGCAGGCCAAAGGGCTCGATGATTTGCGAGATGGTGGCGCCCGCTACCACATCCAACTCCACCTGGTTGGCGTAGCGGGCCTGTTGCGGCAGGCAGTCGGTCAGTGAAGCGAACAGTTTGAAAGTGATTTTCATAGACTCAATGCTAGCTGCCACCAGCCGTTCGCGCGGTACCTGGCAGCCGACTTAACGCCGGCGCGCATCATCGGCACCCGACCATTCCTGTTGCCCCTGCGCCGCACCCAGGTAGGCTTCCATCAGCTTGGTCGGGTCTTGTTTCAGCACCTCTTTCCAGGCGCCCAGCTTGACTTGGCCTTCGACCAGGCCGCGCATCACGCCTACGTGTTCGGTCCAGCCCACGGAGTTGCAGCCCACCAGCACATCACCCTGAAACTGCAAGCTCAGGTGGCGCCCGGCTGCCACATCGGTCAGCTCCACGTGCTCGCCGCCGGGGCGGCCTTGCCAGTCGCCAAAGCTGGTGGAAATCAGGCCCAGGGTGTCGAGCACATTGATCTGCGTGACACCCTTGAGGTCGGCGCTCAACCTCTGTCCGCGTGACTGGTTGACCATGTTGGCGCCGGCAATGCGCGCCTGCTCGGCCGCATTGGGCTGGATGGCTGACACAATAGTTTTGCCACTGACCTTGTCAAAGGCCTCGGCGCAGTCACCCGCCGCAAAAATGCCGGGCACATTGGTTTGCAAATGCTCATCGGTCAGCACGCCCAAGAGGCAGGTAACACCGGAGTCCCTCAGGTAGCCAATCGCGGGGCGCACGCCGGCGGCGCTGATCACCAGATCGGCCTCCACGGTTTTGCCATTCGAGAGCTTGACCTGCAGCGGCTTGCCCGCCGTGATGGACTCGACCTTGGTGCCGGTAAACACCTGAACGCCCTTGGCCTCACACCAGTCGCGGATCATGCCGCCAGCCGTCGGCCCCATCATGCGCGGCACCATGCGGTCGCCCATTTCCACCACGCTCAAGTGCACGCCGCGTGCGGCCAACGCTTCCATGATGATGCAGCCGATAAAGCCGGCGCCCAGCTGCAGCACGCGTGCGCCCTGGGTGGCCAGCGCCGCAATCTTGCGCGCATCTTCCAGCGTCCAGCAGGTGGCCACGCCCTCGGAGTCAATGCCGGGAATGGGCGGGTGCACCGGGTGTGAGCCAGTGGCAATCAAGAGCGTGCCAAAGGCCAGGGACTGGCCGTTGTCCAGGGCCACGGTTTTGGCCTTGGCATCCACGCCCGTCACGCTGGCGCGCAGGACCTCGATTTTCAGGTCTGCAAAATGGGAGTCGCTCTTGCGCAAATAGGTGCCGCGCTCATCGATGTTGCCAATCAAGAGATAGGGAATCGCCATGCGCGAGTAGCTGGGCTCGGGCTCGTCGCCAACGATGGTGATGCGGTCCTGCGGCGCTTGTTTGCGAATCGTCTCCGCGGCAATCACGCCGGCCGGGCCGGCACCGAGTATCAGGTGATGGGTCATGGGGGTACTCCAGAAAAAAGAAAAGGCGGTCTGAGGTGGACCGCCTTTGTATGCGTCGCAAGCGGCAAGGGCCCTGGCAAGCTGCTAGGCGCAGAGAGCCAGAGGCGCCTTGCCGGCCTGCTTACAGGCCCAGACGTGCGCGGGTGTCCGCAGTCGGGCGCCCCTCCGAATCCCAGCCACGGGCGGCGTAGTACTTGGGCATCATCTCGGCCAGCATGTTGACCTTGCCCTTGGCCGGGCCGCTGTTCACACCTTCGGTGAGCAGGCGCTTGGGCAGGCTGTCGTCCTTGGCGGTGAAGCCGGCACGGTTGTTGAACTCGCGCTCCATATTCCAGATGCGCTCGCCAATATGGGCCAGCTCTTCGGTGGTGAACTCGTCACCGATGGCACCTTGCAGCTGCGGCGCCAGATCGGCCAGGCCCCAGGCAAAGGTGGTGAAGATGCACAGGCCCGACGAGTCGAATGCGGCGGTGGCGTCCTGGAAGGCTTTCACCAACTCAGGCTTGCCTTCGTGCTCCAGCGGATCGGTTTTCACTGGAATGCCCAGCACTTCGGATGCGATGGTGTAGCCACGCAGGTGGCAGCCACCACGGTTGGAGGTGGCGTAGGCCAGGCCAATGCCCTGGATGGCGCGCCCGTCATAGGCCGGGAACTCCTGGCCCTTGCTGCTCATGGACAGATCCGGGTGGCCGTACTTGGCGGTCAGGCGCTTGGAGCCCTGGCCGATTTCCTTGCCAAAGCCACGGCCGTTGACCGTCTCGTCGACCAGAAATGCGAGTGCTTCGGCGGAGCCGAACTTGGCATCAATGCCAATCTGTTCCTTGGTCAGCACACCCATTTCATACAGTTCCATGACAGCACCAATGGTGGCGCCAAAGCTGATGGGGTCAATGCCTTCTTCGTTGCAGATCAGGTTGGCGTATTGCAGCGCTTCCAGATCTTTAACGCCATTAGCCGCACCCAGGGCCCAGGCGGCTTCGTATTCCAGGCCGCCGTTGGCGCCCCAGTACTGCGGCTTGGTGGCCACGGTGAAGTGGCTCTGGTCCATCTTGCTGATGCGACCGCAGGCGATGGTGCAACCAAAGCAGGCCTGGTTGGTGACCAGGTGCTTTTTGCCATCGGTGGCGCGCGGTGTGGCCATGGCTTCGGCCGAGATGTCTTTGGCGCCTTCGAACTGGCTGTCGCGGTGGTTGCGTGTGGGCAGTGCGCCCACTTCGTTGATCACGTTCATCAGCACCTGCGTGCCGTAAATGGGCAGGCCCTGTCCGGTGACGCCGTTCTCGGCAAGAATTTTCTTCTTTTCCTTGACGGCCGCCATGAAGGCCTTGGGGTTCTTGATATTGCCCACGCCCTTGGTGCCGCGCACGGCAATGGCCTTGAGGTTTTTGCTGCCCATCACGGTGCCCACGCCCGAGCGGCCGGCCGCGCGGTGCAAGTCGTTGACCACGGCGGCAAACAGCACGCCGTTTTCACCGGCCTTGCCGATGCTGGACACACGCGTCAGCGGATCCTGCAGGCTCTTCTTGAGCGTCTCTTCGGTTTCCCAGACGCTCTTGCCCCACAGGTGAGAGGCGTCGCGCAGCTCGGCCAGGTCGTCGTTGACATAGAGGTAGACGGGCTTGGGTGATGCACCTTCAAAAATCACCATGTCCCAGCCTGCCATCTTGAACTCGGCACCCCAGTAGCCGCCCGAATTGGAGCAGGCAATGGCGCCGGTCAGCGGGCTCTTGGTGATGACGGTGTAGCGCCCGCCGGTGGAGGCCATGGTACCGGTCAAGGGGCCAGTGGCCCAGATGATTTTGTTGGCCGCGGAGAGTGGATCGACGGTGGCATCCACCTCTTCGCAGAGGTATTTGGTGCCCAGGCCGCGCGAGCCGATGTAGGCGCGGGCCCACTCCATATTGAGGGGTTCGGACTTGACGGTACCTGCGGTCAAGTCAACGCGAAGAATTTTTCCTGCCCAAGACATGGTGGGTGCTCCTTAAGATGCAGAAGGCTGGTTGCCCAGCTTGTTGGCCCAGGCTTCCATCTTGCCAAGACCGGTCCAGTTGGCGTCGATGAAAGTGATGGCGGAGGTGGGGCAGGCATCGGCACAGGCCGGGTCGCCACCGCAGAGGTCGCACTTCTGCACCTTGCCGGTTTCTTCCACGTAGTTGATGGTGCCAAACGGGCAGGCGATGGTGCAGACCTTGCAGCCCACACAGGTGGCTTCGTTCACCACCTTGGCACCTGTGGCTTTGTCTACGGTAATGGCTTCTACAGGGCAGGCATGCAGGCACCAGGCCTCGTCGCACTGGGTGCAGGTGTAGGGAACTTTCTTGCCTGTTTCGTGGAAGTTGAAGACCTTGATGCGGGATTTGGCGGTGGCGAAGGTGCCGTAGTTCTCGAAAGAACAGGCCATCTCACACTGCAGACATCCGGTGCACTTGTCTGCGTTGATATGCAACAGCTTTTGCATGCGTTTCTCCTGTAGGTAAACCTGAGGCAGGCTTGCAAGCTATGCAATGCTTTGCCTATGAAATGATTTGCCTATGCATTGTTGGATTGATAGCCAGCGGCTGGTCTAGGGATAACCCTAGTCGGGTATCACGACCGCCGGATATTCTCAATTTGCAACACAATGAACCTGTAACCTCGGCGCAGTTTTCCACGCACACCGGACCCGACCAGCCGCCCTCCAAGCCATGCAACCGCCCCTGAACCCATCGGTGCCGAACAGCAGCAGCCAGCGCCTGGACGCCATTGCGCAGGCGCGCCACAGCCTGCTGTGCGAAGGCCGCGTTGCCGCCAGCCTGCTGCCACCCTGGGTGGAGCGGTCCTGGCAGCGCTGCCTGCAATTGGGCTTGGCACCCGAGCATTTGGCCGAGTTCGACCTGATCACCGCCAGCCACAGCCGCCACACCTCGGAAGACAACGCCCTCTTGGTGCAAACCGCCAAGCCCCTGCTGGAGCATCTGGGCAAAGCCATCTCCAACACTGGCTACTTTGTCATCCTCACCAACGAGCATGGCGTGGTGGTGGATGTAAACGGCCCGATAGACCGCAGCGACCGCCGGGCCGACCTGATCACCCGTATAGGCACCGACCTGTCCGAGCGGCGTGTGGGCACCACCGCCATCGGTGCAGCCCTGGCCGACCAGCAACCGGTGTGGCTGCACCGGGGCGAGCATTTTTTTGCCAATACGGCGGTCTACAGCTGCGCCGGAGCGCCCGTGTTTGGACCCAGCGGCGCCTGCGTGGGCATGCTGGACCTGACCGCCATTGACGCCGTGGAGCGGCCCGAACTGACCCATCTGGTGACCCAAGTCGCCGGCAAGATTGGCAACGCCCTGGTGCTGGCCCAGGCGCACAGCCTGCTGCTGCGCCTGAACTGGCCTGGCAACACGCTGGGCGGGGACGCCGACGGCATGCTGTGCCTGGATGCCGATGGCTGGATCACCGGTGCCAACGCGGTGGCGCGGCACATGGTGGCCGGCCTGCAGCGCCGCGCCGCGCTGCACGCCACCGAAGTCTTTGGCCTGCCGCTGCACATGCTGTTTGACGCCGCCCGGCGCAACCACAACACCCTGGAAGTGCCACTGTGGAGCGGTCTGCGCCTGCACGCCATGGCAGTGGAAGCGGCGCGCGAAAACCTGCCCGCACGCTTCGACGGCAGCGCCCCGCCAGCGGGCACGCTGGCGCTGAAAGACGTGGAAACCGCGATGATCCACAAGGCCGTGGAACAGGCGCGCGGCAACGTCGCCCAGGCCGCGCTGGCCCTGGGCATCAGCCGTGCCACGGTGTACCGCAAACTGGGCGCGAAGCTGCGACACTAGGGGCATGCATTTCGGACTCGCTGCCCATCGCCTGCACCGCACCGGCAAAGACTGTGCGCTATTAACCTGGGCACGCCTGTGCGCGCCCCACATCCAGGCCCTGGGCTTACAGCTGCAGGCCACTGCCGGTGCCCTGGAGGCCCTGACCGCGCACCAGCTGCTGGCCACGCAACTGCACAGCGTGGGTGCCGGGCGTACCGGCGGGCTGATGCGCCTGGTGTCGCGCATGGCCGGCGGCCTGACACCCGAGGCGGCACTGGACGGCATGTTTTTCTTCATAGACCCGGTGGACCCAACCTCGCTTTACCCCGAGGCCCAGGCATTGAAACGCCAGTGCGTGATCCACGGCAAGCCCTTTGTGGCCACGCTGGCCGGCGCCATTGAATGGCTGGCGGTGGAAGCGCTGCACGCCGGCCTGTCCATCGCTTCAAGTGCGCAGGCGCAGGCCCTTTTTCAACTGGAAAGCCAGACTGTGGCCCTGGTGGCCCATGATGCGCGCAAGGGCGAGATGGTGGCGTTTGCCACCGATTACTTTGACACCCTGTCGCGCTTCCAGACCCGCGTGGCCACCGGCACCACCGGCAGCCTGTTGAACGCCATGGCCTGGTCCCGGGGCTGGCCGGCCGAGCAGTCCTGGGTCACCTGCTTCCAGAGCGGGCCCTTGGGGGGCGACGCGCAAATCGCCGAGTTGGTGCTCGATGGCCAATGCCACAAGGTGATCTTTTTTGAAGACCCGCATGTGGCGCGCCAGCATGAGGCCGACATCCAGCTGCTGGACCGCGCCGTCTACAGCGCCGACGGCACCACCTGCTTCAACACGCCGGCCATGGCCAGGCGCTGGGCCTCGGCCCTGCACGCGGCCTAAAGGCGACCGCTACCCCGCTTAAATCCCTTCAGCGCCCTGCGTTCTGAGGCTCTCAAAGCGCTGGTCGAACTCATGGCGCAGCTGCTTGCGCACCAGGGCGGCGGCGTGGCGGCGCTGCTCTTGCGCAGAGACCGGATGCAGGGGCGCCACGCCCACGGGCTTGCGCGCATCGTCCACCGCCACCATGGTGAAAAAGCAGGAATTGGCATGGCGCATCTCCTGCGTGCGTATGTTTTCCGCCATCACCTTTATGCCCACTTCCATGGACGAGGTGCCGGTGTAGTTGACGGCAGCCAGAAAGGTCACCAGCTCGCCCACATAAATCGGCTGGCGAAACATCACCTGGTCCACCGAGAGCGTCACCACATAGCGCCCGGCGTAGCGGCTGGCACAGGCATAGGCCACCTGGTCCAGAAACTTGAGGATGGTGCCGCCGTGCACATTGCCGGAGAAGTTGGCCATGTCAGGCGTCATCAGGACCGTCATGGTGAGTTGGTGGGCGGGAAGGTTCATGGGACGTGCGGAGCTGCTAAACCCCCATTATTCCTGAGTGCGCCAGCGCACCGACGCCAGCCCACCGCTGCCAGACACTGGAGTCCAGCAAACCACACTACCTTCAAGGAGCCTCTCATGCTAGAAACCTTTGCCATTCTGTTACTCATCCTCTGGGCGCTGGGCATGGTCACCGCCTACACCATGGGCGGCTTTATCCACATTCTGCTGGTGGTCGCCGTGGTCGTGGTGCTGGTGCGCGTGATCCGCGGCCGCAGCCCCATATAAGCACCCGCCATCCCCCACTGTTCAGGAGCACCCTATGAACGCCATCAAACTCGCAGCCGTTTTGCTGATCCTCGCCGGGGCGCTGGGCGCCACCTATGGCGGCTTCAGCTACACCAAGGCCACCCACGCCGCCGACATAGGCCCGCCGCACCTGCAGGTAACCGAGCAGGAACGCGTGAACATTCCGCTGTGGGCCGGACTGGGCGCAGTGGGCGTGGGCCTGGCGCTGCTGCTGGCCGGTTCGCGCAAGGCCTGAACCCCCAAGCCGCCCTACCCGGCGGCTTTTGTCGCAGCCCTTCTCAGAGGTTGCGCATCCAGTCGGCGGTCTGAAAAAACGACTCCTTCAGGCGCGTGCGCAACTGCGCATGCACCTGCACTTCGCCCATGGCCTGGTCCATGCAGGCCAGCCACTGGTCGCGCTCCTGGATGCCGATCTTGAAGGGCATGTGGCGCGCGCGCAGGCGCGGGTGGCCAAAGCGTTCCACATAGTGCTGTGGCCCGCCCATCCAGCCGCATAAAAACCAATTCAGCTTTTCGCGCGCCGAGGCCAGATCCGGGCCATGCGCTGCGCGCAGCGCGGCATAGCCGGGCTCCAGGTCCATCAGGTCGTAAAAGCGCTCCACCAGTGCGTGGATGGCGTGCTCGCCGCCTATCAACGCGAACGCCGTGGTGGTATCAGATGGTTCTTCGGTGTCGTCGCTCACTGTGTCCTCTGTCATGTTGCGGCCCTGCGCAAGGTTTCCACCACCGGCCTGCGCAGCACATCGCGCAGGCCCCACCAGCCTGCTGCCAGCGCCAACAGGGCGCCGCACAGAGCGCCCTCGATTGGCAGCCACAGACTGACCGTCCATTCAAACTCAAACACATAGTGGGCCAGGGCCCAGCCCACGGCGTTGGCCACCAGCGCAGCCAGGAAACCGGCCAGCAGGCCGACTCCGGCCAGCTCGGCACGCTGCACCTGGCGCAACAGGCTGGCCTGGGCGCCAACGGCGCGCATCACGGCGTACTCCTGGGCGCGCTCCTCGCGCGTGGCACTCACCGCGGCGAACAGCACCACCAGGCCGGCGGCCAGCGTGAAGCCAAACAAAAACTCGACGGCGCGTATCACCTGGTCGAGCACACGCTGCACCTGGTTCAGGGTGCTGCTCATGTCGACCTCGGTGACATTGGGGAACTGGCGCACCAGCGCGTTGTCAAAGCCGGCCGTTGTCGGCGCCTTGAAGGCACTCATGAAGGTGCTGGGCACGTCCGCCAGCACACTGACCGGAAACATGACAAAGAAGTTGGCGCGCATGGAGCTCCAGTCCACCTTGCGCAGGGAACTGATGCGCGCCTGCGTCTGCACGCCGCCCATATCAAACTCCAGCTTGTCGCCCATTTTCAGGCTCAGGGTTTTGGCGATGCCTTCTTCCACGCTGATGGCGCCCTGCTCTTCCTCTTTCCAGGCGCCGGCAATGATTTCATTGTGCGGTGGCTGCGTCGCACTGTGCGACAGGTTGAACTCGCGGTCCACCAAGCGCTTGGCCCGCTCATCGGCGTAGTCTTCCGGGCTGACGGTGCGGCCGTTGATGGCAATCAGGCGGCCGCGGATCATGGGGTACCAGTCAAACTTTTGCACCCCACCCTGCGTGAGTGCGGCGCGAAAGGCATTGCCCTGCTCGGGCATGACGTTGATGACAAAGCGGTTGGGGGCGTCTGGCGGTGTAGCCTGGCGCCAGCTGCTGATCAGGTCGGTGCGCAACAACACCAGCAGCAACAGCGCCAGCATGCCTACCGACAGGGCGCTGACCTGCACCACGGCAAAGGCCGGGCGCGCGGCGATCTGGCGCGTGGCCAGCACCAACCAGCGCGGCGCAGTTTGCTCGCTCACGCTGCGGCGCAACAGTTTGACGGCCAGCCAGCTCAATGCGGCAAACAGCAGCACCGCAGCCGCAAAGCCACCCACGGCAATCAGGCCCAGCTTCAAGTCGCTGCTGGCCACCAGCAGGAGTGCGGCAAAACCGGCCACGCCGACGCCCAGCACGCCTAGCGAGGCTGGTCGCAGATTGCCCACATCGCGGCGCATCACGCGCAGCGGCGGCACCTGCGCCAGTTGCAACACGGGTGGCAGGCCAAAGGCCAGCAACAGGGTCAGGCCCATGCCCATACCGAGTGCGGCGGGCCACAGGCTGGCAGCGGGCAAGGCGGTGTCGAGGAGGCCCGCCATCAGGGCGACAAACAGGTAGTGCACGGCAAAGCCCAGCGCCACACCCAGGGCGCTGGCAAACACGCCCACCAGTGCGAACTCCACGGTGTAGCTGGAGGCAATGGCGTGCTGGCTCAGGCCCAGCACGCGCAGCATGGCGCAGTCGTCCAGGTGCTTGGCGGCAAAGGCGCGCGCCGCCAGGGCCACGGCACGGCGCTCAAGAGCGCGGCCAGCAGGGCCACCAGGCTCAAGAATTTGTTAGCCCGGTCCAGCGTCTGGCTCATCTCCGGGCGGCCGGTTTGCAGCGACTCCACCCGCACGCCGCGCACACCGCGCTCGGCCCGGTTGGCGCCGTCTTTCACCTCCTGGTCGGCCCAGGCGACAAAGGCCTTGACCGGCTCTTCAGCACCGGCCAGCGCCATGCGGTAGTTCAGCCGGCTAGCCGGCTGGATCAGGCCGGTGGCAGCCACATCGGCGCTGTGCATCATCACGCGCGGTGCAAAGTTCATAAAACCTGCGCCCCGGTCCGGCTCCAGGGCAATCACGCCGCTGACCGTGAAGCTGCTCTCACCCAGCAGCAGGCTGTCACCCTTGGCCAGGCCCAGGGTGTCCAGCAGGGCGGCGTCCACCCAGACCTCGCCGGGTTTGGGAATCTCGTGGGTGGCCTGCTCGCCGCCGGTCTTGTCGGTGGCCAGCACCAGGCTGCCACGCAAGGGGTAGCCGGGCTCCACCACCTTGAGTGCCACCAGCTTGGAAGCGCCGCCCTTGGCGTCTTCGGCGCGGGCCATGGTGGGAAAGCCCAGGGTGGTGACCATGGACAGGCCCAGGGCGCGGGCCTTGGCCACAAACACCTCGGGCGTGGGGTTGTCACTGGCAATGACGGCGTCGCCGCCCAGCAGCTGGCGCGCATCGCGCTGCAAGCCACCCTGGAGCCGGTCGGCAAAAAAGCCCAC
>JAYVNF010000095.1:0-6573 GCA_043758575.1 Rhodoferax sp. | reverse complement strand
CTCGCGGGCGTGAGCCAGACCTCGCGCGAAATGACGCGCAGTGACATGGACCAGGTCACTGCCCAGTTCGTCGCCAGCACGGTGGCGGCCGCCGACATCGGCGTCGACTGGCTGGAGCTGCACTGCGCCCACGGCTATTTGTTGTCCAGCTTCATCTCGCCACTGACCAACCAGCGCGATGATGCCTACGGCGGCTGCCTGGAAAGCCGTTTGGGTTATCCGCTGGAAGTGTTTGCCGCCATGCGTGCCGTGTGGCCGCAAGAGCGGCCCATGTCGGTGCGCATCTCGGCGCACGACTGGGTGGAGGGCGGCACCACGCCAGCCGATGCGGTGGCGATTGCACGCGCCTTCAAGGCCGCGGGGGCCGACCTGATCGACTGCTCCTCCGGCCAGGTCAGCGCCGCGCAAAAGCCGGTCTATGGCCGTATGTACCAGACCCCGTTTGCCGACCGCATTCGCCAGGAGGCCGGTATCGCCACCATCGCCGTGGGTGCCATTCAAGAGGCAGACCATGTCAACAGCATCATTGCCGCCGGCCGCGCCGACCTCTGCGCCGTGGCCCGCCCACACCTGGCCAACCCGGCCTGGACACTGAGCGAAGCTGCGCGCATTGGCTACACGCCCGTGGTCTGGCCTTTGCCCTACCGCGCGGCGAAAGCGCAGCTGGAAAGCATTTTCCAGCGTGAACGTGCGCAGGCCGCGGCCCTGGCGCCGCAACGCGTGGCGGAGGCCTGAGATGCAGCAACACGCATTGGTCACGGGTGGCGGCAGCGGCATAGGCGCTGCGATTGCACGGGCCTTGCAGGCCCAGGGAAAAAAAGTGACGCTGCTGGGCCGTCGCCTAGAGGTGTTGAATGCGCTAGTGAAAAAACACCCCGACAGCCTGCACGCCGTGGCTGCCGATGTGGCCGATGCCCAGCAGGTTGGCCTGGCCTTTGCCGACGCCAGCGCGCGCTTTGGCCCGGTCAGCATTCTCGTGAACTGCGCCGGCCAGGCCAGCAGCGCACCTTTTTTGAAAACCGACGCGGCCCTGTGGCAGCAGATGCTCTCCGTCAACCTCACCGGCAGCTTCAATTGCACCCAAGCCGCACTGCCGCAGATGCTGCAGGCCGGCTGGGGTCGCATTGTCAATGTGGCCAGCAGCGCGGGCCTCACCGGCTACGCCTATGTGGCGGCCTATTGCGCGGCCAAGCACGGTGTCATCGGCCTGACCCGGGCGCTGGCGCTGGAAGTGGCCAGCAAGGGCATCACCGTCAACGCCGTCTGCCCCGGCTATACCGAGACCGAGATCCTGCGCCAGAGCATTGCCAATGTCATGGCCAAGACGGGCCGCAGTGAAGCCGAGGCGCGGGCCGAGTTTGCCAAGGGCAATCCGCAGGGCCGCATGGTGCAGCCGCAGGAAGTGGCCGACACCGTGCTGTGGCTGTGCGGCGCCGGCGCCAGTGCCATCACCGGCCAGTCCATTTCCATAACTGGCGGCGAGGTGATGCCATGAAAAAAGACAGCAGCCTGGCCTTGCTGCATGCCGCCGACGAACTCGGCTTTGAGGCGCGCAGCGCCAGCGGCGACCACACCGCCTTGAAACTGTGGCTGCGCATGCTGGCCTGCACCACGCAAATCGAAGACGAAATACGGCGCCGCCTGCGCAGCCGCTTTGACACCTCACTGGCGCGCTTTGACTACATGGCCCAGCTCTACCGCAAGCCCGAGGGCCTGCGCATGAAAGAGCTCACGCGCTACCTGATGGTCACCGGCGCCAACGTCACCGGCCTGACCGATGAGCTGGAACAGGCCGGCCTGGTGGAGCGCATCAGCAGCGCCACGGACAGGCGCTCCTGGATCGTGCACCTCACACCCAAGGGCCGCAGCCAGTTTGAGTCCATGGCCAGCGAGCATGAGGGCTGGATTCTGGAGCTGTTCTCCTGCTTTGATGCCAAGGCCCTGAACCAGATGTACACGCAACTCGGTGCGCTGCGCGTGCACCAGGTGGCACAGGCCGAGCCCGCTACGCCCAACAAGGAATAGAGCACCATGCAACCCACCACGACCTCCGCCGCCATCGATCCCACCCTGCTTGCTGGTAACCGCAAGCCCCAGGCCGGCTACCAGGCCACGCACTTCGGCTGGCACTGCGATCAGGGCGTGGCCACCATCACGCTCAACCGCCCCGAGCGCAAGAACCCGCTGACCTTTGCCTCCTATGCCGAACTGCGCGACCTCTTTTCATCGCTCAAATACGCGAGCGATGTGAAGGTGGTGGTGCTGGTGGGGGCAGGCGGCAACTTCTGCTCCGGCGGCGATGTGCATGAAATCATTGGTCCGCTGGTGGACCTGCCGGTTCCCGAGTTGCTGATGTTCACGCGCATGACGGGGGATTTGGTGAAGACCATGCGCGCCTGCCCGCAGCCCATCATCGCCGCCGTCGACGGCATCTGCGCGGGAGCCGGCGCCATCATGGCCATGGCTTCTGATTTGCGCCTGGGCACAGCCCGCAGCAAGACAGCTTTTTTATTCAACCGCGTGGGCCTGGCGGGTTGTGACATGGGCGCCTGCGCCATGCTGCCGCGCATCATCGGCCAGGGCCGTGCCAGCGACTGGCTGTACAGCGGGCGATCGATTGGCGGCGAAGAAGCCGAGCGCAGTGGCTTCCTGAACCGCCTGGTCGCTCCCGAGACCTTGCTGGCGGATGCCCAGGCCTGGGCGCGCGATATCGCCAGCGGCCCCACCTTTGCCAACGGCATCACCAAGACCATGCTGCACCAGGAGTGGAATATGTCCATAGACCAGGCGCTGGAGTCCGAGGCCCAGGCGCAAGCCATCTGCATGCTGACCGAAGACTTTCGCCGCGCCTATTTGGCCTTTGTGGCCAAAGAGCGGCCGGTGTTTGAGGGCAATTGATGGCCTTCCGCATGCAACGCCCCTGCAAACCCCAAGGACACAGCCATGAGTGACACCCAGTTCCTGACTTGGCCGTTTTTCGCACCGCACCACGGCGACCTGGCGCGCACGTTGGACGCCTGGGCAAAGACCCACATCAGCCAAGCCCACGGCAGCGATGTGGACGAAGCCTGCCGCGCACTCGTGAAATCTCTGGGTGGGGCAGGCTGGCTGCGACACGCCGTGGGCGGCACGGCCTTTGGCGGTGCGGCGGACACCATAGACACCCGCGCCATCTGCCTGATCCGCGAGACCCTGGCCCGGCATTCCGGCCTGGCCGATTTCGCCTTCGCCATGCAGGGCCTGGGCAGCGGCGCCATCAGCCTGGCTGGAAATGAAGAGCAGAAGCAGGCCTACCTGCCCCGCGTGGCCGCCGGCCAGGCGATTGCCGCCTTTGCCTTAAGCGAGCCCGATGCCGGTTCGGATGTGGCGGCCATGCAATGCAGTGCCCGCATCGAGGGGGAATATGCCGTGCTCAACGGCAGCAAGACCTGGATCTCCAATGGCGGCATTGCCGATTTTTACGTGGTGTTCGCGCGCAGTGAAGAGGCCGCACATGCGCAACGCGAAGGCGCGGCACTGAAGGGCTCGGCCGGCATCAGCGCCTTTATTGTGGATGCCGACACCAAGGGGCTGGAGATTGCCGAGCGCATCCAGGTGATGGCGCCGCACCCGCTGGCCACGCTGCGCTTTTCGGAGTGCCGCGTGCCCCTGAGCCGGCGCATCGGTGCAGCAGGCGAGGGCTTCAAGATTGCCATGCGCACGCTGGACGTGTTTCGCACCTCGGTGGCTGCAGCGGCTCTGGGCTTTGCCCGTTGCGCCATGGACCAGGCCCTGGCGCGCGTGACCAGCCGCAAGATGTTCGGCCAGACCCTGGCCGACTTCCAGCTGACCCAGGCCAAGCTGGCGCAGATGGCCACCACCATCGATTCGTCGGCCTTGCTCACCTACCGCGCCGCCTGGCAGCGCGACTCGGGTCTGTCTGTCACCAAAGAAGCCGCCATGGCCAAGATGGTCAGCACCGAGGGTGCGCAACAGGTCATTGATGCGGCGCTTCAGCTCTGGGGTGGCATGGGTGTGGTGTCCGACCACCCGGTGGAGCGCCTGTACCGCGAGATTCGCGCCCTGCGCATTTACGAGGGCGCCACCGAAGTGCAGCAGCTCATCATCGCGCGCGCTGTGCTGAAAGATTGGAATCAGCAATCCAGCCAGGAGGTTTGACATGGCCGCCGCCCACATCGACACCTTTGCCCAAGACCACCTGCCGCCGCTGGCGCAGCAGCCGCACTACCTGTTTGACCTGCCGGAGCTGCAATTCCCCGCGCAGCTCAACTGCGCCACCGAACTGCTGGACCGCCCCGTGAGCGAGGGGCACGGCGCGCACCTGTGCGTGCAGGGCGCAGGTGTGCGCTGGACCTATGCGGACCTGCTGGAGCACGCCAACCGCATCGCGCAGGTGCTCAGTAAAGACATGGGCCTGCTTGCGGGCAACCGCGTGCTGCTGCACACGCCCAACACCCCCATGGCGGCGGCCTGCTGGTTTGGCATCGTCAAGGCCGGAGGCATTGCCGTGGCCACCATGCCGCTCCTGCGGGCCAAGGAGTTGCGCGCGATTGTGGACAAGGCGCAGATCAGCCATGCGCTGTGCGACCTGGGCCTGGCCGAAGAGCTGCGCCTGTGCTTGGCGGACACGCCGCAGCTGCAGCAGCTGCGTTATTTCCGCAGCACAGCGCCCGATGGCCTGGAGGCCGCGATGCAGGCCCACCCGGCAGAATTTGAGAATGTGGCAACCGCGCTGGACGATACCTGCATGATGGCCTTTACCTCTGGCACCACCGGTGTGCCCAAGGCCACCATGCACTTCCACCGCGACGTCATGGCCGCCTGCGCCTGCTGGCCGCGCCACGTGCTCAAGCCCACGGCAGACGACGTGTTCACCGGCAGCCCGCCGCTGGCCTTTACCTTCGGTCTGGGCGGCCTGCTGCTGTTTCCTCTGTCGGTAGGGGCCTCTACCGTGCTGCTGGAAAAAGCCGGCCCGGCGCAGCTGCTGGACGGCATACGCGACTATGGCGCCACCGTGGTGTTCACCGCGCCCACTTCTTATCGCAGCCTGGCCGCGCGCGGCGCGGAAATCCGCCAGACCCAGTTGCGCCGCTGTGTCTCCGCCGGTGAAGCCCTGCCGGCTGCCACGCGCACGCTGTGGCGCGAGGCCACGGGCATCGAAATCATCGACGGCATTGGTGCCACCGAGATGCTGCACATCTTTATTTCGGCGAACGAACAAGAAGCGCGCGCCGGTGCCACCGGCAAGGTGGTGCCCGGCTATGAGGCCCGGGTGGTGGACGATGCCGGCCAGCCGGTGCCGCCCGGCACCGTGGGCAAGCTGGCCGTGCGCGGCCCCACGGGCTGCCGCTACCTGGACGATGCGCGCCAGACCCAGTATGTGAAAGACGGCTGGAACTACCCCGGTGACGCTTACGTCATGGATGAGGCCGGCTACTTTTACTACCAGTCGCGCACCGACGACATGATCATCTCGGCCGGCTACAACATTGCCGCGCCCGAGGTGGAAGAGGCCTTGCTGCTGCACCCGGCGGTCTTTGAGTGCGCCGTGGTGGGCGTGCCCGATGCTGAGCGTGGCCAGGTGGTCAAGGCCTTTGTGGCCCTGCGTCCCGGCTTTGTGGCCGGAGGTGCTACGACCAAGGACTTGCAGGACTTTGTGAAGAAGACCGTGGCCCCCTACAAATACCCGCGCCAGATCGCCTTTGTGGAGCGGCTGCCGCGCACGCAAACCGGCAAGCTGCAGCGCTTCAAACTACGCGAGCTGGATACCGACCTACAGGAGAAAAAATGAAACTGCTTCAACCCCCGCACTGGCCGCGTCCGCGCGGCTATGCCAACGGCGTGATGGCGCGTGGCCAGATGGTGTTTGTGGCGGGCATGATTGGCTGGGATGCCAAGGGCCAGTTCCAGTCCGATGACATGGGCCAGCAAGTGCGCCAGGCCCTCAGCAATGTGGTCGACGTGCTGACCGAGGCGGGCGCCAAGCCGGAGCACATTGTGCGCATGACCTGGTACGTCACCGACAAGCAAGCCTATGTCGCCGCCTACCCGGAGATCGGGCGGGCCTTCAGGGAACTCATTGGCAGCTTCAATGCAGCCATGACGGCCATCGAGGTGCAAGCCCTGATCGAGGACCGGGCCCTGGTCGAGATTGAAGTGACCGCTGTGATCCCGGACTAGTTCAGCAGGTACGCGTCGGCCCGGTCTTCGAAGTCTTCGGCATCGATGGCGGCGTCATAGGCGGCACGGGCGGCCAGCGCTTCCTTGGTGTAGGGGATCAGGGGTTTATCCAGGGGACGCAGCTTGTGGCGGCGCAGGCCGCGCAGCTGCTGCGAACGTTCCATGGTCTGCAGCACCAACTCGGGCTCCATCATCAGGCTGAAGGGGTTGAGGTCGAGGGCAAGAATGGTCATGGGGCTACTCCGGTTTATCAAGCACCGCCTAACTGGCTTTGGTGCGTGAATGAACTGTAGATCTGGCCCCTGGGAAATGAAGTCGGCAAACGGCTGCACTGCATGTAGGAAGAAGCCTTACATGGCCCCCACGGTCGCCCACTGCGTGTGGCTCCCTGCC
>JAYVNF010000094.1:0-6582 GCA_043758575.1 Rhodoferax sp. | reverse complement strand
GTTTTTTTGCAGATGCGCAAGCACCAGACTGGCCAGCGGCCAAGCGCTCGCCAGCACAGCCAAACCAGGCGCCAGATCAAGCGTCAGGGTGTGCGCATCTTCGGTGGTCAGCAATGCCAGTGTGGCCAGATCCGCCTCCCGGTCACCGGCACGGCCACAGGCATGCAACGCCCATTCCGCCTGGGCTACGTCCGGTACATAGGGCTCGTCCTGCAGCTGCCCACTGTCGCGCACGAATGCCCCCAGGGCCTCGCCCCAGTCGGCGATGTCGCCACCTTGTGGTGGATGGGCATGCCAGAAAGCGCGTGCCAGCTCGGCAAAACTCTGCTCACCCAGCATTTGCGCCAGTACCGGATACACCGCGCGCAGAGCCCGCTCCGCAAGCGCATGCCCGTTGCTTTGGTACACCTTCAGCCCCCGCCCTGGAGTGGCACCCACCCCACTGGCATGGGGCAGCAAGCGCTGCATGGCTGGTTGCGGCGGCCAAGCGAGCAGGGCATCCAACAAGGCCTGTTGCTGGGCTGCCAGCGTGCTCATGCGAACACTCCCAGGGTCTGCCGTGCGTTGGCACGGGCGCGCGCCGCCTCGTCCAGCAGCACGTCCAAAGCGGGAATGTCGGTGTCCCACTCAACCAGCGTTGGCACCGCTCCCAAACAGGCGACGGCGTGGCGGTACAACGCCCACACTTGGGGACAGGCCCGGCTGCCATGGTCATCCACCACGATGTCGCCATGCGCATCACTGGCATGGCAATGGCCCGCCAAATGCAGCTCGCCCACGCAATCGGGGGCAATTTGCGACAACCAGTCCTGGCAGGCGCCAAGAGGGTCGTCGCAAAGCCCCTGGGCCTGTGCATTCAGCGCGTTGACATAGATGTTGTTGACGTCGATGAGCAGCGCGCAACCAGTGCGTTGTGCCAATGCGTTGAGGAATGCCGGCTCTTCCAGGGTATGCTCGGCCGGCGTGTTCCAGCGCATATAGGCAGACAGGTTTTCCACCATAAAACGCCGCTGCAAGCGGTCTTGCACCTGCTGCACGTTGGAGCACAACACATCCAGCGCTTGCCTGGTAAAGGGCAGCGGTAAAAGATCGGCGGCATGCACGGTAGCGCCCGAATAAATACCCCGCGCAAAACTGGCGTGGTCGCTGACCCGCACCGGGTCTATCCGCTGCACCAGTTTGCGCAACTGTTCCAGATGTATGGCGTCTACGCCCTGCGCCGAACCCAAGGACAGGCCCACTCCATGCAGGCTGATGGGGTAGCGGGCACGCCCCCGCTCCAGCACGGCCAGGGTGGCACCACCCGTTGCAAAGAAATTTTCGGAATGGACTTCCAGAAAATCCAGTGCTGGCCGCTCTTCCAGCAGCTGCGCGTAATGCGGGTGCCGCCACCCTATCCCGACATCCAACTGCTGTACATCTGCACGTCGCGGCATTGGAATCTGGTTGGTGGACATGGCAGCGCAGTGCTTCAATGGCTTTGGGGTGCTACACCTTGGACTTTTGGGCTTCGTCAGCGGAGAGCCCCTTCATGTCCTTGCAAGTGCCTTTGGCCACATATTTCCATTCAGCCTTGTCCATGTCGACTTTGGACTGCCCAGCGCAGGAATGGACGCCGCTGGTGCTGGCGCAGTCGTTCTGACCGGCTTTGGCAATACCAAAGCACTTCTCTTTTTCCGCTGCGGCAACGGGTGCTGATACCAGGGCCAATGTCATCAAGGTGGCGGCAGTGGCGGCGATCAAGGTGTTTTGTTTCATGGTGTAGTCCTAAAAAATGGTGAAGAGGGAAGAATACAAAATCAGCCAGAACAGGCAATTTTTAAAGCTTGCATTGTGCTGGTTGATTCTTAGTCTGTGGCGCCTGGGCCTTCTTACAAGAAACCACTGACACAGGTCATGCGCAATTGGCATTCCTGTGCACGCTATACACTGTCTCGCACAGCAAACCCAGGCGCAAATTTCCGATGTCCAGTACCACCGACCCGCATCCGCACTTTGAACAACAAGTTGCTGACTTGCACGACTACCTGATGAAGTTCGCACGGCTGCAACTGCGCAATGAGACCTGGGCGGAAGATGCCGTGTCCGAAGTCATGGTTGCAGCCCTGGCCAAGCCGCAGGCTTTTGGCAACCGTTCGCAACTCAAGACCTGGCTGGTGGGCATTCTCAAGCACAAGGTCATTGACGCGATTCGCCAACGCAGCCGGGAGGTGTGCCAAACCAGTGATGCCAGTGACGGCGATGAGGACCCCCTGGACTATCTGGGTTTCAAGGCCGACGGGCACTACAACGAGCCCCCGGCCGACTGGGGCAATCCAGAGCAGCAGGCCAGCAGTCGCCAATTTTTTGAAGTGCTGGAAGCCTGCATCAACGTATTGCCGGCTACGCAAGGGCGCCTGTTTCTGATGCGCGAATGGCTGGAACTCAGCAGCGAAGACATTTGTAAGGAGCTTGGCTTGACTGCGACAAACCTGTATGTGCAGTTACACCGTGCCCGTTTGCGGCTGCGTGAATGCCTCGAATTGAACTGGTACGGAAAGGCGCTCAAACCATGATGCCATTGATGAGAACTTGCAAAGACGCCACCGCCCTGTTGGTGGCGCGCGAGGACCATGCCCTGGCATGGCGTGACCGTCTGGCCTTGCGCCTGCATTTGCTGGTCTGCAAGGCCTGCCCCAGGTTTGCGCGACAGATGTTCAGCATGCGCAACCAACTCAAACAGTGGCGCAATTACACGACACCGGACTGAGACGCCGCCAGGACGGCCGAAGTTTCCATAAAAAAATTAGCCAGGTTTGAAAAATAGGCGCATAATGAAATTGCCTTGTCAGAAATCTGGCAGGGAAGTTTGCGGTGTCTAGTCAGTTTCGCGTCTGCTCTAAGTCTTTATTGGTTTGTTGATTGCGGTTTTGGACTCCATCGCGTTTTGAGTTATTTTGAGGAGTCCTTTATGGGCAACAAACTTTACGTTGGCAATCTGCCATATTCTTTCCGTGACGAAGACCTGCAGCAAGCATTTGCTCCCCACGGTACCGTCACTAGCGCCAAGGTCATGATGGAACGTGACACTGGCCGTTCCAAAGGCTTCGGCTTTGTGGAAATGGGCAGCGATGCTGAAGCGCAAGCCGCTATCAGTGGCGTGAATGGCCAGCAATACGGTGGCCGTGGTTTGGTTGTGAACGAAGCCCGTCCCATGGAACCCCGTCCTCCCCGCTCCGGCGGCTTTGGCGGCGGTGCTGGTGGTGGCGGCGGCGGCGGTTACGGCGGCGGCGGCGGTGGCGGTGGACGCTCCGGCGGCGGCGGTGGTTACGGTGGCGGTGGCGGTGGCGGTGGACGCTCCGGCGGCGGCGGCGGTGGTTACGGCGGTGGCCGTGGCGCCAGCTACTAAGCAGCGACCTGCATAAAAAAGGACCTTCGGGTCCTTTTTTCGTTGCTACTCAAGGTTCAGGCAACGTCAGACCTCATCGGCACGGTGCTTGCGAGGCCGCCCTGCCAGCAGTTTGTCAAACACAGGGTTGGGCAATAGCCGCAACAGCTTGGCGACCCAACCCATTTGCCAGGGAATCACGCGGTAGCTGCTACCCACGCCAATCGCCTCGAAAGCGCGTTCGGCAAAGGCCTGCGCCGGTAGCAGGAAAGGCATGGCATAGCGGTTTTGCCGGGTGAGTGGTGTGTCGATATAGCCCGGGCACAAGGTCACCACCTCGACTCCGCTGCTGCGCAACTCACCCCGCAAACTCTCGCAATAGGCGATCACGGCGGCTTTGCTGGCGCAGTACGCCCCATGCCCTGGCAAGCCCCGGATGCCAGACACACTGCCTATGCCTACCAAAGTACCGGAGCCTCTGTGGCGCATGGCGTCAACAAAGGGGTGGAAGGTGGCGGCCAAGCCGATGTTGTTGGTGGCAAAGGTGCGCGCCATGACCGCCAGGTCGGAGCGCACCGCGGTATCCATGCCCACACTGATGCCAGCATTGGCAATCACCACATCGGGCACACCCTGGCGGCTGATGCAGTTGTGGCCGGCGGCCACAATGCTGTCCACATCGGCAACGTCCGCCGTGTAAAGCTGCACCCGGGACAGATCCATGGCTTGGGTCTGCACCCATTCCTGCATGGCATTGCTGCGTCGTGCCACCAGCGCCAGGCGGTAGCCCGCTTGGTAAAAGCGCCAGGCCAGCGCCTGACCAATGCCACTGGAAGCACCAGTAATGAAGACCAGGGGTGTCATGGCGTCTTTCCGAACAATCACGTTGGGGCTGAAGGCTGCAGCTAGTGCTGGGGTGTGGGCACCAGGGTGCCGTGTACGCGACCATTCAGTTGCAGTACCTGTTCTACGTTGTCAAAGGCCAGGCTGTCTGCGGTGAACCGGTCATTGCCACGCTGCAGTTCGACGGGTTTGTTGGATTGAAGCCGTTCCGTATTCATGAAGGCATGCAAGAACTCGCTGCGGTATTGCAGACTGGGCTGGGTCTTTTCGCCCTTTGCAGGGCTCGCCTCACGCACCACCAGCGCATGTCCCAGCAACTGCACCTCAGAGCCGTCTTCATTGGTCAGGCCACGGTCGGCCGAAGCGGTCGTCAAAAGGCCTTGGGCGTCGTAGGACCGTATGTGGATACCTTCAATTTCCAGCCACTGGGTATCCGGGTAGTGGCGCACCTTGTCGCCCATGACCTCGCTGCGCATGCGCCCGCCCGCATCAAAAGTCTTTACCGCAAACCCCTCCATAAAGTAGTCCGGGTCGTGGCGCAATTGGCGCGGCGCGGCAGTGGCGGCTACCGGCGGCACACTGCGAACCACCCAGTAACTGCCCAAAGCCAGTACCGCCATACAGGCCAACGGCAGGTACAGCAAAAAACGGTCCCAGGCCTGCCACAGAAGGGTTTGTGCGCGCAGCATCAGCGCAGGTACTCTTCAAGCAGTTCGCCATAGCGGCCGCTGGCCACCAGGAGCAAATCGCACAGTTCGCGCACCGCACCGGAGCCACCGGCCGTTTGCGTGACATGGTGGGCCACCGCCAGCACTTCCACATGTGCATTCGCGGGTGCACAGGCCAGGGCGGCTCGGCGCAGCAGGGGCAGGTCCGGCCAGTCATCGCCCATGGCAGCGGCCTGGCTCCAGTCCAGGCCCAGCGTCTGCAGTGTCTTTTCTGCGGCGGGCGCTTTGTCTTCGGTACCGAAATGGGCGTGCACCACGCCCAGGGCTTCCAGTCGTTTGCGCAAGGGGACGGAGTCGCGCCCGGTGATCACGGCTGGCGTGATGCCGGCCTTTTGCAAGAGTTTCAGGCCATGGCCATCCAGGGTATGGAAACGCTTGAGGGTCTCGCCGCTTTCCGAGTACAGCAGGCCGCCGTCTGTAAGCACACCGTCCACATCAAAAAATGCCACCTTGATGCCCTGCGCCTGGAGCAGCAGCGCCGGATCAAATTGAATCGCGGGTTGCATTAAATGACCTTGGCACGCATTAAATCGTTGCTGCTCACAGCACCGCACAACTGCCCTTGGGCGTCCAGTACCAGCACGCTGGTGATGCGGCAACGCTCCATCAGGTCTGCAGCGTCCACCGCCAGCGCCTCCAGACCTATGGTTTTGGGCTGGGCGTGCATCACCTCGGAAGCAACGCAGTTGCGTAAATCGCGCCCCTGCTCCACCAGACGACGCAAGTCCCCATCGGTAAAAATCCCCAACAGCTGGCCGTCCGTACCCACCACGGCGGCTGCACCCAGGCCTTTGGCGCTCATCTCGCGCATCAGCTCACTGAAACTGGCCTGAGGCGCAACCCGTGGCACGGCATCGCCGCTGCGCATGACATCGCCGACATGGGTGAGCAGCTTGCGGCCCAAAGCACCACCGGGGTGGGAACGGGCGAAGTCCTCGGCCCGAAAACCCCGGGCATCCAGCAAAGCCAGGGCCAGCGCGTCGCCCAGCGCCATCTGGGCGGTGGTACTGGCGGTGGGCGCCAGGTTCAAAGGGCAGGCTTCCTTGGCCACGGCGCTATCCAGCCACAGGTCGGCATGCTGGGCCATGGTGGACTGGGCGTTGCCGGTCATGGCCAGCAGCGGCGCGCCCAGGCGTTTGAGGACGGGCAGCAGGACTGCCATCTCCTGCGATTCGCCGCTGTTGGAAATGGCCAATACCAAATCCTGCGGGGTGATCATGCCCAGGTCGCCGTGGCTGGCCTCGCCCGGGTGCACAAACATGGCTGGGGTGCCAGTAGAGGCCAGGGTAGCAGCGATCTTGCGGCCCACGTGTCCGCTCTTGCCCATGCCCATGACGACTACCCTGCCGCGAATGCCCAACACCATCTCCACCGCCCTGGCAAAGGAGGCTCCGACACGGTTTTTAAGCTCCATCACCGCATTGGCTTCTATCTCCAGGGTCTGCTGGGCCAGGGCAATAGCGCGTTGGGCATGCGCTTCGGATGTCGGATGTACGGGGGCTGTCATGCGGGCATTTTATAGAGGCCCTGGTGCTGGCGTAACGCTTAGCCTTGTCCAATGAGGTGTGAGCCTGAAGGGCGCACGTATTTCTACCCAGAAATGAGCCTGAGCGCGGATTTCAGCGGCTGAACTGGTTGCTTGAT
>JAYVNF010000093.1:0-6617 GCA_043758575.1 Rhodoferax sp. | reverse complement strand
CAAAGGTGCCGGCGGCTAGGGCGTGGGATTTGTTTTCCATCGATGCTCTTTTATACGCCTTGCGGCGGCTTTGTCGACTGGCCCTGCAAGACTTCCTGGGCCCGGTGACCGCGTTCACCCAAAAAGAAATCGCGCACAAAGGGGTGGGCAAAGCGGATCGCCTGGCGCGGTGGTGCGTCCACGATCACATGCTTGTCGGCCACCACGGCGATGCGGGTGCTCAATTCGAAAATCGTGTCCAGGTCGTGCGTGACCATCACTACCGTCAGGCGCAACTCCTCGTGCAGCGAGCGCAGCAGGGTGCAAAAGGCGTCCGACGCATCCGGGTCCAGCCCGGCGGTGGGCTCGTCCAGCAGCAACAGCGGCGGGTCCATCACCAGCGCGCGCGCCAGCGCCACGCGCTTGACCATGCCGCCCGACAGATCGGCCGGCATCTGGTGCGCAGCAGCGGGGTCCAGCCCGACCATTTGCAGCTTCACCATGGCGGTATCAAAGATCAGGGCGCGCGGCAGGGTGCCGAGTTCGCGCAGCGGAAAGGCAATGTTCTCCAGCACCGTGAAGGCCGAGAACAGCGCGCCGTGTTGGAACAGCATGCCCACGCGGCTGGCCGCACCGGCGCGGCCCAGCTCGGCGGCCGGCTGGCCCAGCACCGTAACGCTGCCGGCCAGCGGCGTCTCCAGCCCCAGCATCTGGCGCAAGAGCACGGTCTTGCCGCTGCCCGAGCCGCCTACGATGGACAGGAACTCGCCGCGCGCAATGGTCAGGTTCAGGTCCTGGTGGATGATGGCGCGCACGCCCCGGGTACTGAAGGCCGAGCACAGGTTTTCGATGCGCACCACCGGCGCAGCGCCGCTCACAGCCCCACCCCTTTGAACAGCACGGCAAACAGCGCGTCCACCAGAATCACCATGGTGATGGAGGTGACCACCGAGGCCGTGGTGCCCTCGCCCAGGCTTTGGGTATTGGGCAACACACGCAGGCCAAAGTGGCAGCCGTTGAGCGCAATCAGCAGGCCAAACACCACCGACTTGGCCATGGCCAGCCAGAGATTGGAGAGCTGCACCGCCTTCGGTAGCGCAATGGCAAAGTAGGCCGGCGACAGCCCCATGGACAGGTCGGCTGCCAGCATGCCGCCCAAGAGGGCGGCGGCGGTGGTCCAGGCCGCCAGCAGGGGCATCACCAGCGCCAGCGCCAGGGCGCGTGGCAGCACCAGGCGGTCACCCCAGTGGATGCCCATGACACGCATGGCGTCCAGCTCTTCCGTGACGCGCATCACGCCAATTTGCGCCGTGATTGCCGAGCCCGAGCGCCCGGCAATCAGGATGGCGGCCAGCACCGGCCCGAGTTCGCGGACCAGCGCCATGCCCAGAATGTTGACGATAAAGGCATCGGCGCCAAACTGACGCAGCTGGCGTGCCATCAGGTAGGCCAGCACCACGCCCACCAAAAAACCCACCAGGGCGGTGATGGGTAGCGCCGTGGCGCCTATGCGGTAAATGTGGCCGGAGATATCGCGCCAGGCGGCGCGGCTGGGGTCGCGCACAAACTGCAACAGGTCCAAAAACAGCTGCCCGGTCAGGCGCAGGGCGCTGGCCGCGTGGCCCTCCAGACCCATCAGCCATTCACCCAGTTGCAAAAAATAGTCCCGGGCGCTGCGGCGCTGCGGCTTGGGCGGCAGCACGGTGTAGCGGGCCACGCGGTTCAGGGTGGCGCGCTGCAGGTCCAGCACCAGCACATGGCGCGGCCAGGCGTGGCCCCAGGCATTCCACAGCAGCTGCGCGCCGGTATGGTCCAGGCGCTCGATCTGGCGCAGGTCCCAGCTGGCATCCATCAAGGCCTTGGCGTGGCGCGGCAGGGCCTCTTCCAGCGCCGTCCAGTGTTCCAGCCGGGCCAGGGCCGCGGCACTCCAGCTGCCGTACAAGGTAATGCTTTCACCCGAGGCGGCGGCTTCTTTGACGATGCGGGGTGGGAGGTCTGGCACAGGTTGGCAATGGCTCAAAAGAATATGCTTTGCATGGTACCGCTTGTACGCCGCTTGCAAGCAAAATACAGGCTCTGTCCCCAGCCAACTGAACCCACCCGCACCATGCCCCCCCGCAGCGCTTTTCTCTCCACGCCCACCCGCAGGACCGGTCTGTAAACGCATGCCAGCCGCAGCCATCGTGCACAGCCCCCTGATGCAGAGCGTGGGCGCAGCCATCTTTGGCCTGGCCCTGCTGCACACCTTTTGCGCCAAGCAGTTCGAGCGGCTGGCCCAACGCCACCCGCGCCACGCCGGCCTGTTGCATTTGCTGGGCGAGGTGGAGGTGGTGTTTGGTTTCTGGGCCTTTGTGCTGATTGCCGCCATGGCCCTGCTCACCGGTGGCCAGCAGGCAATTGCTTATGCCGAGTCGCTGCAGTACACCGAGCCGCTGTTTGTGTTTGTGGTGATGGTGGTGGCAGCCTCCAGGCCGGTGCTGTCCATGGTCCAGCGCCTGCTGCTGGCGCTGGCCCGGTTTACGCCGCTGCCCACGGCGCTGGTGCAGGCCTGGCTGGGCCTGGCGGTGGTGCCGCTGCTGGGCTCGCTGATTACCGAGCCGGCCGCCATGACCCTGGCCGCGCTCATGCTCGCCTCGCAAATCTTCAAGCCGGGCATTCCCGAGCCGCTGAAGTATGGTGCCCTGGGCGTGCTGTTTGTGAACATCTCGATTGGCGGCACGCTGACCTCCTATGCCGCGCCTCCGGTGTTGATGGTGGCCACGGCCTGGCACTGGGACACCGGCTTCATGGCCAGCAGCTTTGGCTGGAAGGCGGCGTGTGCCGTGCTGGTGAATGCCAGCGGCATCGCCTTCTTGCTGCGCACGCATCTGGGGATGGACGCGCCGGACGCCAGTGACGGCGCGCAGGACATGCCGCTGTCGGTCAGCCTGGTGCACCTGCTGGTGCTGGGCGGCGTGGTGGCGCTGGCGCACCACCCGGTGCTGTTCCTGGGCCTGTTCCTGTTTTTTCTGGGCTACACCCAGGCCTATGCGCGCTACCAAAGCCCCTTGATCCTCAAAGAGGGCCTGCTGGTGGGCTTCTTCCTGGCCGGGCTGGTGGTGCTGGGCGGCTTGCAGCAGTGGTGGCTGCAGCCCATCGTCTCCGGGCTGGCGCCGGTGGCCCTGTTCTTTGGCGCGGTCGGTCTGACCGCTGTCACCGACAACGCCGCGCTGACCTACCTGGGCTCGCTGATAGAGGGCATCAGCAGCGCCTCGCAGTACATGCTGGTGGCCGGGGCCGTCACCGGTGGCGGGCTGACGGTGATCGCCAATGCCCCCAACCCGGCCGGCGTGGCCCTGCTCAAAAGCGGTTTCAACGAGGGCTCGATTGGCGCCCTGGGCCTGCTGCTGGGCGCCCTGCTGCCCACTGCGGTGGCGGCACTTTTCTTTTTGATCCTGTGAGCGCAGCACCCAGGCGGCGCGCACCACGGCACCCAGGCACACCATGACCGACACCACTTTTGACTACATCATCGTAGGCGCCGGCACGGCCGGCTGCCTGCTGGCCAACCGCCTCTCGGCCAACGCCAGCAAGCGCGTGCTGCTGATCGAGGCCGGTCGCCGCGACGACTACCACTGGATCCACATCCCGGTGGGCTACCTCTACTGCATTGGCAACCCGCGCACCGACTGGCTCTACCAGACCGAGCCCGATGCCGGCCTGAACGGGCGCAGCCTGCGCTACCCGCGCGGCAAGACCCTGGGCGGCTGCAGCAGCATCAACGGCATGATTTACATGCGCGGCCAGGCCCGCGACTACGACCAGTGGGCCCTGCTCACCGGCGACAGCAGCTGGCAGTGGGACCACAGCCTGCCCTACTTCAAGCTGCACGAAGACCATTGCAAGGGCGCCAACGCCCTGCACGGCGCGCGCGGCACGCCCAGCGAACTGCTGAGCGACAGCGCCACGGTGTACCGCCAGACCCTGCGCCACCACCAGGCCGGTGGCGAATGGCGGGTGGAAAAACAGCGCCTGCGCTGGGACGTGCTGGATGCCTTTGCAGCCGCCGCGACCCAGGCCGGCATCCCCGCCACCGACGACTTCAACCGCGGCGACAACAGCGGCGTGGGCTACTTCGAGGTGAACCAGAAGGCCGGCTGGCGCTGGAATACGGCCAAGGCCTTTTTGCGCCCCACCTGTTATGCCCGGCCCAACTTCGAACTCTGGACCGGTGCCCAGGTCGCCAAACTGATCGTCGAGAAAAACAGCGGCGCCGCGCCGGATCGGCCCTTGCGCTGCACCGGCGTGCAGGTCTGGAACGGCCAGGAAATGGTGACGGCGCACGCCCGCGCCGAGGTCATCCTCTCGGCCGGTGCGATTGGCTCGCCACAGATTCTGCAGCTCAGCGGCTTGGGGCCGGCGGCCCTGTCACAGTCCCTGGGAATTTCTGTGGTGCAGGACACGCCCGGCGTGGGCGCAAACCTGCAGGACCATTTGCAGATCCGCGCGGTCTTCAAGGTCCAGGGGGCGGTGACCCTCAACACCCAGGCCAACTCGCTCTGGGGCAAAGCCAAGATCGCCCTGGAATACGCCTTGAAACGCAGCGGCCCCATGAGCATGGCGCCCAGCCAGCTCGGCGCCTTCACCAAGAGCGACCCCAGCCAGCCCTACGCCAACCTGGAATACCACGTGCAGCCGCTCAGCCTGGAAGCCTTTGGCCAGCCGCTGCACACCTTCAATGCCTTTACCGCCAGCGTCTGCAACCTCAATCCCACGAGCCGCGGCCAGGTGCGCATCACCGCGCCGGATTTCAAGCAAGCGCCCGCCATTGCGCCCAACTACCTCAGCACCGACGCAGACCGCAAAATAGCCGCCGACTCGCTGCGCCTGACGCGCAACATCGTGGCCCAGCCGGCGCTGCAGCCATACGCGCCCGAGGAATACAAGCCCGGCGTGCAGTTCCAGACCGACGCCGAGCTGGCGCGCCTGGCCGGCGACATCGCCACCACCATCTTCCATCCCGTAGGCACCACTGCCATGGGCCGGGCCGAGGACGCCATGAGCGTGGTCAACACCAGGCTGCAGGTGCGCGGCGTGGCCGGCTTGCGCGTGGTGGACGCCGGCATCATGCCGCGCATTACCAGTGGCAACACCAACTCGCCGACGCTGATGATTGCCGAAAAAGCCGCGCAATGGATAGCCGAGGACGCAGTGGCGACAGACAGCTAAGCCCTGTGCACAGGGTAAATCCCGATCCCCAAAGGGTTACTCCAGGGGTACATTCCGTGGGTTCGCGTGTTGGAGCGATAGAAATTCATTCCATCGGCACGAGACCTGATAAGAAAACGATCCCGAGGAACTAGCCGCAAGACACGTATTCAAGCGGCAACTGAAAGCAAGAACAGTGGTGCTTTGAAGTACCACAGAAAAAGCACCAGCCAGTCTGGTGCTTTTTTTTGCCTGACCGCTTTCACCCTGCGCCTTTCCACCGGGGTCGGCCGTCGGGCTTGGCCACGCAAGCGCGCAGAGGCCCCGAGGTCTGACTAACGCAGCAAGCGGTAGCCCACCGCAGTTTCGGTCAGCAGATGTTCCGGCTGCGCCGGATCGCGCTCCAGCTTTTGCCGCAAGTGCCCCATGTAGATGCGCAGGTAGTGGCCCTGCTCGGTGTGCGAAGGGCCCCACACCTCCTTGAGCAACTGGCGCTGTGTCATGACCCGCCCGGCATTGGCAACCAGGGCCGTGAGCAGCCGGTATTCAATCGGGGTGAGGTGCACCTCTGCGCCATCGCGGCGGACGATGCGGGCCTGGCGGTCCACTTCGACTTGGCCAAAGCGAAACAGCGGGTCTTCTGCGCCTGTGCTCTGCCCCAGACCTTCGTCGCCACCGGCACGCGGGCGGCGCAGGTTGGCGCGCACCCGGGCCAGCAACTCGCCCACGCCAAAGGGTTTGGTCAGGTAGTCATCGGCGCCCGCATCCAGGGCGGCAATCTTGTCGGACTCATCCGCGCGGGCCGAGAGCACCACGATGGGCACGCTGGACCAGCCGCGCACGTCGCGGATCAGCTCCAGGCCGTTGCCATCGGGCAGGCCCAGGTCCACCACCAGCAGGTCCGGCTTGCGCGTGGCGGCATCCTGCAGGCCACGGTGCATGCTGTCGGCCTCGTGCACCAGCCAGCCTTCGGCCTCCAGCGCCAGGCGCACAAAGCGGCGTATCTGCGGCTCGTCTTCAATCAGGATGGCAACCGGTGTGGGCATGGGCAATAGGTGAGGCGGTAACGGGTATGGGGCTGGCTAAGAGGCTGGCTAAGAGGCTGGCTAAAACGTTGGCTGAGAGTTTGGCTAGGGGATTGGCGCAAGGTCTTCGTCTTCAAGCGTAGCCGGTGCTTCTGTGCGCGGCAGGCTGATGCTGAATTCTGCGCCACCGCCAGCGGCCTGGCTGGCCGTGATGCGGCCCTTGTGGGCTTCCACAATCGCCTTGCATATCGCCAGGCCCAGGCCGACGCCGCGCGTGCTGGACTCGCTCTGGCCGCGCGTGAACTTGTCGAACAGGGTCTGGACATGGCCGGCACTGGCCGCCGGCAGACCGGGGCCAAAGTCGCGCACCGTGAGCTCCAGGCTGTTGGGGGTAGTGTGCGCCGTCAGCTGCATGGCCGGCACATG
>JAYVNF010000092.1:0-6617 GCA_043758575.1 Rhodoferax sp. | reverse complement strand
TGCTCCTGGGCACGGTGGCCAACCAGCGCGGCGAATCCGCCCGTTGGCTGTTTGCAGCGGGTGCCATGGCAGGCAGCGCGCTGTGGTTTTCTGCCCTGGGCTTTGGCGCGCGCCTGCTGGCGCCCTGGTTTGAGCGGCCCCTGGCCTGGCGCATCCTGGACAGCCTGATCGCCCTGGTGATGCTGAGCCTGGCCGCCAGTTTGCTGCTGGCCTAGGTGTAAAGAGTCAAGAGGGCGCTACAGACTGCGCGCCAGCAGCGTGGCCAGCTCGGCGCTGGAGCGCACGCCCAGCTTGGCGTAGACGCGGGCCCGGTACACCTCCACCGTGCGCATGGAGACGCTCATCTCGTCGGCAATCACCTTGTTGAGCTTGCCGGCGGCCACCCGCTGCATTACCTCCTGCTCGCGCGGGGTGAGGGCTGCCAGCAGCACGCCGCGTGAATCGCCATCGCGCAGGCGCTGCTGCGCTTGTGCGTCCAGGGCCAGGGCGTCACGCACGCGCTCGACCAGGGCGGCGTCGCCAAACGGCTTTTCCACAAAATCAAAAGCGCCTTTTTTCAGGGCCGCCACGGCCATGCGGATATCGCCATGGCCGGTCAGAAAAATCACCGGCGTGGCCACACCGCGTGCCACCAACTCGTCATGCACCTGCAGGCCCGAGAGCGGCTCCATGCGCACGTCCAGCAGAATACAGCCACGCAACGGCGGGCCCACGTCCAGGCGCGCCAGTAGGGCGGTGCCGCTGGCGTAGCTGCATACCGCCAGGCCGTGCGAAGCCAGCAGGAATTCCAGTGCGGCACGCACTGTGGCTTCGTCATCCACCAGGTGCACGGTGGGTGTTTCAACAGCTGCACTCATGGCCGGCTTTCAGGGTTGGGGTTCATAGCAGGCTGGCCAGGCTGGCCCGGGCATCCTCGTCTTCCAGGCTGGCCGTTTGCAGCTGCGCATCAAACACCGGCAGGGTGAAGGAAAAGCGGGCCCCGCCCAGGCTGCTGTTGCCGGCATCCATGCCGCCGTGGTGGACCTCGATGATGGAGCGGCAGATCGCCAGGCCCATGCCCATGCCTTCGGACTTGGTGGAGTAAAACGGCGCGCTCAGGCTCTCCACGGTGCGCCCTTGCAGGCCGGGGCCGCTGTCCTCCACGTCCATGCGCACAAAGCGCTCGCCGCTCTGCTGCGCCGTGATGCGGATGGTGGCCGACCTGGGTGCCGTTGCGCCCAGTGCTACGGCAGGCGCCGTGGGTGCCTGCACGCTGAGCGCGTCGGCGGCATTGCGGATCAAATTTATCAGCACCTGCTCCAGCAGAATCGGGTCGGCAAACACCGCTGGCAAAGCACTCGCCAGCGACCACTGCAGCTGCACTCCGGCGCCGCGCAAATCGCGTTGCAACAAGGTGGCGGCCCGCTCTGCCACGGACACCAGGTCGCAGGCCTCGCGCTGCGGTGCGCGCCGCGTCAAAAATTCGCGGATGCGCCGCACAATGCGCCCGGCCTCTGCCGCCTGCTCGCCCTGCTGGGCCAGCGCCTGCAGCACGGTCTGGTTGTCGTAGCCAGCGTCGGCCAGCATGCGCTGCAGGCCGGCGTTGTAGCCCATGATGACGGTGAGTGGCTGGTTGAGCTGGTGCGCCAGCGCCGAGGCCACCTCGCCCAAGGTGGTCAGGCGCGACTGCTGGGCCATGGCCTCAGCCTGGTGGCGCTCGCGCTCTTCGAGTTGCTTGCGCGCCGTGATGTCGATGATGGAACCCATCCAGCCGGTCTGCTGGCCCTGCGCATCGATCAGGGGCGACTCGAACACCATCACGTTCAGGCGCCGGCCATCCTGGTGGCACCACAGCGCCTCGTAGCCGTCGCGTGGCGCACGCCCCTCCAGATTGCGCTTGTGGCGCAGCATCACCTCGTCCAGCGCATCGGGCGGCCAGTAGGGCATGGGCGGGGTCAGGCCCACCAGCTGTTCGGCGCCCAGGCCCACCATATGGCAGAAGGTGCGGTTGACATACAGGATGCGGCCTTCGGCATCGCGCGCGCGCAGGCCCACCAGGGCCGAGTCCTCCATGGCCTGGCGCCAGGCCGCCTCGGTGCGCCAAGCGCTCTCGGCGTGCGAGATGCGCGCCACCTGGCGGCGCAGCAGCAGCGTGGTCACCAGCATCAGCCCCAGAAAGCCAGCAATCAACACCAGCGGCAGGCTGCGCCAAAAGGGCTGTGGCAGCTCACGCAGGCTCAGCTCCAGATAGGCTCCGGGCATATTCGCCCCGACCACCACCATGTAGTTTTCGCGCCCCTGTGACGAGGGGCGCATGGGGGCCTGGTCGACCGATGCAATCACCTGCTCGTTGGAGTCAATCAGCTGCACATCGTATTTGCGCGTCAACCACCAGGGGATGCCGCGGCGCAGCAGCAGCGCGGGTGAATAGCGCAGCACCAGTTTTTCGTTGCCGGCCAGCTGCGTCAGGTGGGAGGACAGACCGGGGCCATCGGCCAGGTCGCCGGGACGCTGCCCGGCTTGCGCCGCCTGCTCCGGCACGTGGGCAATGATGCGGTTGTTGGCGTCCAGCCAGGTCAAACCCAGCCAGATCCGGCGCAGACCGTCGCGCACCTCGGCGTTGGCGGCCAGGCCGGCCGGCGTACGCGCCAGCCCCGGCAACTGACGGCCCAGCTCGCGCAGATGCGCCTGTTCCATTTGCAGCTGGTCGCGCAGCTGGGCCTCGCTGCTCAGGGCATCGGCAATCAGGGTGGCGCGCCGGTCGTCCCGCTCAGCGCTGTCGGCGCGGTAGGCCCAGGTCAGAACGCCGGCCACAAACACCAGCGAGGCCAGCAGTGGCAACAGCCACAGGCTGCGTCGCAACCAGACCCAGCGGCTGGTAGCTGTCGCTGCGAGCGTGGCGTTGCGATGGGCGAGCATGGCCGCAGTCTAGCCCCGGCCTGCCCGGGCTTCCTCGTTTGCGCCCCTTATTCCCAGGGTTAACCCTGGGTTTTTTAGGCATCCGGCGCAAATATGTGGAAGACCACAATGGCCGCCCCTATTGGCATGCAGCACACTCGCGCCACCCTATTCAAAACTGGAGACGCACCATGCACAATTTCACCCGCCGTACCCTGGTCCAGGCCGCCGTTCTGGCCGCCACCGCACTCACCAGCGTGGCCGCGCTGGCCCAAGCCCCCATCATCATCAAGTTCAGCCACGTGGTGGCACCAGACACCCCCAAGGGCAAGGGCGCTTTGCGCTTCAAGGAGCTGGCCGAGCAGCGCACCAATGGCCGCGTCAAGATCGAGATCTACCCCAACAGCCAGCTCTACAAGGACAAGGAAGAGATGGAAGCCCTCCAACTGGGCTCGGTGCAGATGCTGGCACCGTCGCTGGCCAAGTTCGGCCCGCTGGGCGTGAAGGAATTTGAAGTCTTCGATCTGCCCTTCTTGTTCAAGGACGACGCCGCCTTCCGTGGCATCACCGATGGCGCGCTGGGTGCCGACCTGTTCAAGAAGCTCGAGCCCAAGGGCATCAAGGGCCTGGCTTTCTGGGACAACGGTTTCCACCAGATGAGCGCCAACAAGCCGCTGCACAAGGTCGAAGACTTCAAGGGCCTGAAGATGCGCATCCAGAGTTCCAAGGTGCTGGACGCCGAAATGCGCGCCCTGGGCGCCATTCCGCAGGTGATGGCCTTTTCCGAGCTGTACCAGGCCTTGCAGTCTGGCGTGGTGGATGGCACCGAGGGCGTGGCTTCCAACTTCTACACGCAAAAAACGTATGAAGTGCAAAAGTACATGACCATCTCCAACCACGGCCACCTGGCCTATGCGGTGATCGTCAACAAGAAGTTCTGGGACGGCCTGCCGGCTGACATCCGCACCACGCTGGAAGGCGCAGTCAAGGATGCCACCACCTATGCCAACGCCATTGCCTCCACCGAAAATGCCCAGGCCCTGGAAAAGATCAAGGCCAGCGGCAAGTCCACCGTCTACACCCTGACCCCGGCCGAAACACTGGAATGGAAAAAGGCCTTGATGCCCGTGCACAAGGAAATGGAAAGCCGCGTGGGCAAAGCCACAATTGATGCCGCCTACAAGGCCACCGGCTTTGTTCCTGCGAAGTAAACGCCCATGTTCAACAAGGCCCTCAACCACCTGGAGGAATGGCTTATCACCTTCCTCATCGGTGCGGCCACGGTGGTGATTTTCGTCGCCGTGCTGCACCGCTTTCTCTCCGGCGTGCCCTATATCCAGGACTATGCGATCCGCATGGACGTGAGCTGGGCGCAGGAACTGTGCATCTACATGTTTGTCTGGATGGCCAAGTTCGGCGCCGCCTACGGGGTGCGCAACGGCACCCACGTCGGCGTGGACGTGCTGGTACGCAAACTCCCGCCCGAAAAAGCCAAATGGCTGGTGCTCTTCAGCCTGCTGGCTGGCGCCCTGTTTACCGGCACGGTGGGCACCCTGGGTGCGCGCTTTGTCTGGGAAAACGGCTTCCACTGGGCCTTCTTCCACGGCATGGGCTGGGACGTGGGCGATGTGCCCGAAGGCCCGACCTCGCCCGACCTGGAGCTGCCCACCTGGATTGCCTATTCCTGCGTGCCGCTGGGCTCTTACCTGATGTGCTTTCGCTTTCTGCAAGTGGCGGTGGGCTTCATGAAGACCGGCGAAGTGCCGCACGCCAGCCACCATGTGGCCGGCGTGGACGACGCCGCCATCGAGGATGCCGACTTTGAACCCAAGGGAGGCAACAGCAAATGAATACCTTCATCATCTTTACGCTGCTGGTCTGCCTGATGCTGACCGGCATGCCGATCTCGATCTCGTTGGGCCTGACGGTTCTCACCTTCCTGTTCACGCTGACCGATGTGCCGATTGAATCGGTGGCCTTGAAGTTGTTCACGGGCATCGAGAAGTTCGAGATCATGGCGATTCCGTTCTTCATTCTGGCCGGCAACTTCCTGACGCACGGCGGCGTGGCCAAGCGCATGATCAACTTCTGCACCTCCATGATTGGCCACTGGTATGGCGGCATGGGCCTGGCCGGTGTGCTGGCCTGCGCGCTGTTTGCGGCCATTTCCGGCTCGTCTGTGGCAACAGTGGTGGCAGTGGGCTCGATCATGATGCCGGCCATGGTCAAGGCCGGTTACCCCAAGCAGTTTGGTGCCGGGGTGATCACCACCTCGGGCGCCCTGGGCATTCTGTTTCCGCCCTCCATCAACCTGGTGATGTATGCGATTGCCACGGCCGGCATGAACGCGGTCGGGCCGGACGGCCAACCCGTGGGGTCGGCCTCGGTGGGGCAGCTGTTCATCGCCGGCATTGTGCCGGGCCTGTGCCTGTCCTTTCTGCTGGGCCTGACCACCTGGTGGCGCGCCAAGAAGTTTGACTACCCGCGCATGAAGAAGGCCACCTGGGCCGAACGCTACAAGGCGTTTCGCGAGAGCATGTGGGGCCTGCTGCTGATCGTGGTGGTGATTGGCGGCATCTACAGCGGCAAGTTCACGCCGACGGAAGCGGCCGCCATGGCGGCGGTGTATGCCTTCTTCATCTCGGTGTTTGTCTACAAGGACCTGAAGCTGCGCGATGTGCCCAAGTCGCTGCTGGGTGCCGCAGCCATGAGCTCCATGCTGCTGTACATCGTGACCAACGCGGTGCTGTTCTCTTTCCTGATGACCTCGGAGCAGATCCCGCAAAGCATGGCCGCCTGGATGACCAGCCAGGGCTTTGGCCTGATTGCCTTCCTGCTCCTGGTGAACTTCATCCTGCTGGCTGCTGGCAACTTCATGGACCCGGCCGCGATTGTGCTGATCATGGCGCCCATCCTGTTCCCGGTGGCGGTGAAGATGGGTGTGCACCCGGTGCACTTCGGCATCCTGATGGCGGTGAACATGGAGGTCGGCCTGTGCCACCCACCGGTGGGGCTGAACCTGTATGTGTCATCGGGGATTACCAAGATGGGGATTACCGAACTCACCATCGCGGTCTGGCCGTGGCTCTTGACCATGATTGGCTTTTTGCTGGTCATCACCTTCTGGCCCGGGCTCACGTTGTGGTTTCCGCAGCTGATGGGTATGGTGAACTAAGGGGTCCGCCCGCCCCTGGCCAAAAGGCAGCCGACCTCGCGTTGGCTGCCTTTTTTTATGGGGCCTGTCCTACAGACCGCCAAACTCCGTGGTGTTCACCCCAACCATGGCGCAGTTGTCGGACCAGCCATGGGCGACGTCGCAGGCATACAGGCGGGCGTCGCGGCAGATGGAGCAGACCTGGGCGCGGCAGCGGCGCAGGTCGCCGGAACTGGTGGAGACGGTGTTGGCAGCGGCGTCCACCGCCACCTGAACCACGGCCAGCAGTGCGTTGCCCTGCACCTGCGCCGGGTTGCTGCGGCAGTGCTTGCTGATGGCTTCCGCCAAAGTGTCAGCTTCCTTGCGCTCCCAGTTGGCCATCGCGCCATCCCCTTGCTTGTTGATTTGCCGAAAGGCGCATCTTCGCCGGGTGGCGCTGTGGCGACAATCCCCCATATGGGGGAGATGCAGCGCTGCAGCTGCCCGTCTTAGAGTCTGTTAATAAATAACATGGTCAATTATCCAGCCCGGATACAGTAATTCCAGTCGCCACGGAACTCGTCGCGTTCGATGTTGATTGCCGATA
>JAYVNF010000091.1:0-6632 GCA_043758575.1 Rhodoferax sp. | reverse complement strand
AGAGCCCGAGCCGCTTGCACGTCTGCCTTACATCGTCGTGGTGATCGACGAGCTGGCCGATTTGATGATGGTGGTGGGCAAAAAGATTGAAGAACTGATTGCGCGCCTGGCCCAAAAAGCCCGCGCCGCCGGCATCCACCTGATTTTGGCCACGCAACGCCCCAGCGTGGACGTGATCACCGGTCTGATCAAGGCCAACATCCCGACCCGCATTGCCTTCCAGGTGTCCAGCAAGATTGACAGCCGCACCATCCTGGACCAGATGGGCGCCGAGGCCCTGTTGGGCATGGGCGACATGCTCTACATGCCCAGCGGCACCGGCTTGCCAATTCGCGTGCACGGCGCTTTTGTCAGTGACGAAGAAGTGCACCGTGTGGTCAGCTACCTCAAGGAGCAGGGCGAGCCCAATTACATCGAAGGCCTGCTCGAAGGCGGCACCGTGGACGGTGACGATGGCAACGGTGGCGGCCCTGGCGACACCAGTGGCGAGAAAGACCCGATGTACGACCAGGCCGTGGAAGTGGTGCTGAAGAACCGCAAGGCCAGTATTTCGCTGGTGCAACGCCATTTGAAAATTGGGTACAACCGCGCCGCCCGGCTGGTGGAAGACATGGAGAAGGCCGGTCTGGTAAGCTCCATGAGCAGCAGCGGCCAGCGCGATATTCTGGTGCCCGCACGCAATGATTAGTTCCCTGTTCAACACGCTCCAGTCTGGAAAATCCATGGCCTCCACATCTCGGTTTGCCAGGTCCATGGTGCGGTTGTGGGCTGCCACTTGCGTTCTCGCATGGGCAGCCTCCACGGCCCATGCCTCCGGCATGGACAGCCTGGAGCAGTTTGTCAAAAGCGCCAAGACCGGCCGCGCCGAATTCAGCCAGGTGGTGACGGCCTCGGCCAAGGAAGGGCAGGCTGCGCGCAGCAAGACCTCCAGCGGCACGTTTGAATTTTCGCGGCCGAATCGCTTTCGCTTTATTTACCGCAAACCGTTCGAGCAAACCATAGTCGCCGATGGCCAGACCCTGTGGCTGTATGACGTAGACCTGAACCAGGTCACCTCGCGCAAGCAGTCTGCAGTGTTGGCGGCCAGCCCGGCAGCGCTGATTGCGTCCACTGCCGACATCAAGGCCTTGCAAGCCGATTTTGTGTTGAGCGCAGCGCCCGACAAGGATGGTCTGGAATGGGTGTTGGCCAGTCCCAAGGCCAAAGAAGGCCTGCTGCAATCCGTGCGTGTGGGCTTCAAGGGCAGTGATCTCACGGTGCTGGAAATTGTCGACAGCTTTGGCCAGCGCTCGGTGATGACATTCAGCGGCCTGCGCGTCAACACGGTGCTGGAGCCCTCGGTATTTCAGTTCAAGCCGCCTGCCGGCGCCGACTTGATTCAACAATAGTTGGCCGCCCCGCGTTGATCTAAAGATCGCTGCCGCCAAATGGCACAAGCCCCCAGCAAAAACAAACCCGCGCACCAACCGCTGGCTGAGCGCCTGCGCCCCAAAAACCTGGGCGAGGTCATAGGCCAACAGCACTTGCTGGGCGAGGGCATGGCCTTGCGCCTGGCCTTTGAATCCGGCCAGCCGCACAGCTGCATTCTGTGGGGCCCGCCGGGCACCGGCAAGACCACCATTGCGCGCCTGATGGCCGATGCCTTCGATGCCCAGTTCATCACCATCAGCGCGGTGCTGGGCGGTGTGAAAGACATACGCGAGGCAGTCGATCATGCGCAGATTGCGCGCGACGACCTGGAGCAGCGCCACACCATCGTCTTTGTGGACGAAGTGCACCGCTTCAACAAAAGCCAGCAGGACGCGTTCTTGCCGCATGTGGAAAGCGGCCTCTTCACCTTCATTGGTGCCACCACCGAGAATCCATCGTTTGAAGTGAACTCGGCTCTGCTGTCACGCGCGGCCGTCTACGTGCTGCAGCCTTTGGGTGCCGATGACTTGCAGCAGATCGTGGACAAGGCGGCGGCGCAAAGCGCCATTCCGGTGATTGAACAGGCGGCAGTGGACCGCCTGATTGCCTATGCCGATGGCGACGCGCGGCGCCTGCTCAATACCCTGGAGACGCTGGCGATTGCCGCCATGCAGGAGAAGACCGAGACCATCGCCGATGCCTGGTTACTGAAAGTTTTGGGCGAGCGCATGCGCCGTTACGACAAGGGTGGTGAGCAGTTTTACGACACCATTTCGGCCCTGCACAAAAGCGTGCGCGGCTCCGACCCGGATGCCGCGCTCTACTGGTTTGTGCGCATGCTCGACGGCGGCGCCGATCCGCGCTACATGGCCAGGCGTTTGATTCGCATGGCCAGCGAGGACATTGGCCTGGCTGACCCGCGTGCTTTGCGCCTGGCGCTGGACGCCGCCGATGTGTACGAACGCCTGGGCACGCCCGAGGGCGAGCTGGCACTGGCAGAGTGTGTGGTCTATCTGGCCGTGGCGCCCAAGTCGAATGCGGTCTACAAGGCCTATAACGCGGCCAAGGCCTTTATCAAAAAAGATGGCACCAGGCCTGTGCCTATGCACCTGCGCAATGCACCCACCAAGCTCATGAAGGAGCTGGACTATGGCAAGGGCTATCGCTATGCGCATGACGAGGAGGGCGGCTTTGCGGCGGGCGAGCACTACATGCCCGAAGGGCTGCAAGATCTGCGTCTCTACCAGCCGGTAGAGCGCGGTTTGGAAATCCGCATTGCCGAGAAGATGCGCACCTTGCATGCGCTCAACCAAAAAAAACATAAGGACGACTAATGCTGCTGCAATCGCGGCAACGCGAGGGTAAACCCCGTCAGCCGCGGTCTCTTATGTGCGCCCCCTTTCGTTACAATCCCGACCACTCAAACGCCACGCAACTATGTGGCGAGTTTCTTGCTTAGAGACTGGTAGAGCCCACAAGGCCGAGCCGCTTGTCAACAAAATGCAAACACAGCTTGTTGCTTCAGGCGCCGGCCACAAATCGGAGATAAGTTTATGGATATATTGGTACAGCAGATCATCAACGGTCTGGTGTTGGGTAGCATGTATGCGCTCATTGCGCTGGGCTACACCATGGTGTACGGCATCATCAACCTCATCAATTTCGCCCACGGCGAAGTGATGATGGTCGGAGCCTTAACCAGTTGGACCATAATTGGCTGGATGCAGTCGGCCATGCCCGGCACACCCGGCGCCCTCATCCTCTTCATTGCCCTGATCATTGCCTGCGTGGTGGCTGCCTCGCTGAACTTCGTGATCGAAAAAGTGGCTTACCGGCCGCTGCGCAACAGCCCCAAGCTGGCACCCCTGATCACCGCCATCGGCATGTCCATCCTGCTGCAGACGCTGGCCATGATCATCTGGAAGCCCAATTACAAGTCCTACCCCACGCTGCTGCCCAACACACCGATAGATGTGATGGGGGCCGTGATCACACCGACCCAGGTGATGATTCTGGGCTTCACCGCGGTGTCACTGGCGCTGCTGATGTGGGTGGTGAACTACACCAAGCTGGGTCGCGCCATGCGCGCCACGGCTGAGAACCCGCGCGTGGCAGGTCTCATGGGCGTGAAGCCCGATATGGTGATTTCCGCCACCTTCATCATCGGCGCCATTCTGGCGGCCATTGCTGGCGTGATGTACGCCTCCAACTACGGCACAGCCCAACACGCCATGGGCTTCTTGCCCGGTCTCAAAGCATTTACCGCTGCCGTGTTTGGTGGCATTGGCAACCTGGCCGGTGCCGTGGTTGGTGCCATTCTGCTGGGCCTGATCGAGTCGATTGGTGCGGGCTACATCGGAGACCTGACCGGCGGTGTGCTGGGTAGCAACTACTCGGATATTTTTGCCTTCATCGTGCTCATCATCGTGTTGACCCTGCGTCCTTCGGGCCTGCTGGGTGAACGCGTTGCGGACCGTGCCTGAGGACTCTGCCATGACACAACAAAAGAAAATCATCCCCTTGATCGCCGGCGCCATTGCCTTGCTGGTGCTGCCCCTGCTGCTGCAAACCGTGGGCAACGCCTGGGTGCGCATTGCCGACGTGGCCCTGCTCTATGTGCTGCTCTCCCTGGGCCTGAACATTGTGGTGGGTTATGCAGGGCTCCTGGACCTGGGCTATGTGGCCTTCTTCGCCATTGGTGCCTATATGTACGGCCTGCTGTCCTCGCCGCAGCTCACCGAGTCCTTCCCCGCCATTGCTGCCATGTTCCCGGACGGTTTGCATGCGCCGCTGTGGGTCATCATTCCGGCCGGTGCCGGTTTGGCCGGCATGTTTGGCGTGTTGCTGGGCGCGCCCACCCTGCGCCTGCGTGGCGATTACCTGGCCATTGTGACCCTGGGCTTTGGTGAAATCATCCGTGTGTTCCTGAACAACCTGGATGCGCCCATCAACATCACCAACGGCCCCAAGGGCATCAACCAGATCGACTCGCTGCATTTCTTCGGTCTGGACCTGGGCAAGAAGGTGGTGTTCGGCGGTATCGAGTTCGCCTCGGTCTCGCTGTATTACTACCTGTTCCTGGCCCTGGTGCTGGTCAGCATCGTGATCTGCCACCGCCTGGAGCTCTCACGCGTGGGCCGCGCCTGGATGGCCATTCGCGAAGACGAAATCGCTGCCAAGGCCATGGGTATCAACACCCGCAACATGAAGCTGCTGGCCTTCGGTATGGGTGCCACTTTTGGGGGTGTCTCCGGCGTGATGTTCGGTGCCTTCCAAGGTTTCATCTCGCCCGAGTCCTTCACGCTGATGGAGTCAGTGATGATTGTGGCCATGGTGGTGCTGGGTGGCGTGGGGCATTTGCCCGGCGTGATTCTGGGCGCGGTGCTGCTCTCGGCCCTGCCCGAGGTGCTGCGCTATGTGGCCGGCCCCTTGCAGGCCTTTACCGGCGGCCGCCTGGACGCCTCCATCCTGCGCCAGCTGCTGATTGCCCTGGCCATGATCACCATCATGCTCTCGCGTCCGCGCGGCCTGTGGCCCTCACCCGAGCACGGCAAGTCCTTGCAGACGGCCAAATCCTGAAAGCAGGGAAACGAATATGACAGATACCGTATTGAACGTCTCCGGCGTGTCCAAGCGCTTTGGTGGCTTGCAGGCCCTGAGCGACGTGGGCATCAACATCAAGCGTGGCCAGGTCTATGGCCTGATCGGCCCCAACGGCGCCGGCAAGACCACTTTCTTCAACGTGCTGACCGGCCTGTACACGCCTGATAGCGGCAGCTTCGAGCTGGCCGGCAAACCCTACCAGCCCACCGCCGTGCACCTGGTGGCCAAGGCCGGCATTGCCCGCACCTTCCAGAACATCCGCCTGTTTGCCGAGATGACGGCGCTGGAAAACGTGATGGTGGGCCGCCACATCCGCACCCACTCCGGCCTGTTTGGCGCCATGCTGCGCACCAAGAGCTTCAAAAAGGAAGAGGCCGAGATTGCCCAGCGCGCGCAGGAACTGCTGGATTATGTGGGCATTGGCAAGTTCACCGACTACAAGGCCCGCACCCTGAGCTACGGCGACCAGCGCCGCCTGGAAATCGCCCGCGCCCTGGCCACCGACCCGCAGCTGATTGCACTGGATGAGCCCGCTGCTGGCATGAACGCCACCGAAAAGGTCATGCTGCGCGAGCTGATTGACCGCATCCGCAAGGATAACCGCACCATTTTGTTGATCGAGCACGACGTCAAGCTGGTGATGGGTCTGTGCGACCGCGTCACTGTGCTCGACTACGGCAAGCAGATCGCAGAGGGCACACCCGCGGACGTGCAACGCAATGAAAAAGTGATTGAGGCCTATCTGGGCACGAGCGGGCACTAAGGTCACCAAGGACAGACATGACTACAAAAACTTTACTGAAGGTAACCGGCCTGCAGGTCGCATACGGTGGCATTCAAGCCGTCAAGGGCGTGGACTTCGAAGTGCGCGAGGGCGAGCTGGTGTCCCTGATCGGCTCCAACGGTGCCGGCAAGACCACCACCATGAAGGCCATTACCGGCACGCTACCGATCAAGGCCGGCGACATCGAATACCTGGGCAAGAGCATCAAGGGCCAAGGCCCCTGGGACCTGGTCAAGCAGGGCCTGGCCATGGTGCCGGAAGGTCGCGGCGTGTTCACGCGCATGACCATCATCGAGAACCTGCAGATGGGGGCCTACATCCGCGACGACAAGGCCGAGATCCTGGCCGACATCGACAAGGTCTTCACCATCTTCCCGCGCCTGAAAGAGCGGCGCGACCAGCTCTCGGGCACCATGTCGGGTGGCGAGCAGCAGATGCTGGCCATGGGCCGCGCGCTCATGAGCCGTCCCAAGGTGCTCTTGTTGGACGAGCCATCCATGGGCCTCTCACCCATCATGGTCGACAAGATTTTTGAGGTGGTGAAAGACGTGTACGCGCAGGGCGTCACCGTCTTGCTGGTGGAGCAGAACGCCAGCCGTGCCTTGGGGATTGCCAACCGCGGCTATGTGATGGAGTCGGGCATTGTCACCATGGGCGGGGACGCCAAGGAAATGCTCAACGACCCGAAAGTGCGGGCCGCTTACCTGGGCGAATAAACCGCCGAGCCAGGGCGCGCTGCCCAGCAGCGCACTGCAAGCAAAAAAGCCACACGGAACTGTTCCTAGGCGTTAGCTTAAAGTGTTGATTTGAGGCTGCAAAGCGTCCCCGAACCCGC
>JAYVNF010000090.1:0-6681 GCA_043758575.1 Rhodoferax sp. | reverse complement strand
CTGCTGTCGGTGACCTCGTTTGACCCGTCTCCCCCGCCTGTGAGCTACATCAATGTGTCGGGTGGTTTGTTTCGCGACATGGCCATCCATGACTTCGACATGGCCTGCTGGATCTTCGGTGGTGCACCCGCCACCGTGACCGCGATTGGATCCAGCATCGTGGACCCGGCCATTGGTGCCGCCGGCGACGTTGACACTGCCGTCATCACGCTGCATTTTACCGATGGCCGCATTGCCGTCATAAAGAACAGCCGCCGCGCCGTCTATGGCTACGACCAGCGCGTGGAACTGCTGGGCGCTACCGGTCTGCTATCGGCCGGCAATGTGTTGGAAAACACCGTAGCCAAGATCACCACGGCCGGTGCGGTGAGCGCCAAGCCCGAGTATTTCTTCCTGGAGCGTTACATGAAGGCCTACGAAGCCGAGTGGCGCGCCTTTGTGGACGCGGTGCAGGCAGGCTCCAACTACCCCGTCACCTTGCAGGACGGTGTGAATGCCCTGGCCGTGGCCGAGGCCGCTACGTTGTCCTGGAAAACCGGCAAGACCGTGCAGCTCAAGGATGGCCTTCCGGTCATTGCCTAAGGCCTGGCACCCGCGTCGCTGCAGCTTTGCAAGAACCGATCAAGGGCTGCGGCGATGCGATGCACGAATCACCAGCGTACCGGGCGCCATCAGCGACTGCCGGTCCACCATGTCCGGCTCGACGATACGGCGTATGGCTTCGCCGACCAGGTATTCGATGGGCTGGCGAAACGTGGTCAGCTGATAGCTGGGCGCACTGGCCAGCTCAATGTCATCAAATCCTACGATGGCAATCTTGTTCTGTGCGTTGCTGAGCACCAGGGCGTCGATCGCACCTATCGCCAGAATGTCGTTCTCGCAAAAAATCGCTTCCAGGCGCCGATCCCTCGGCGTGGCTTCCATGTAGCGCAGCAGAGTTTGCATGCCTTCCTCTCGCCGGTAATGCGCAGCCTCCATCACTGTTCCCAGTGCCATGCCATTTTCTTTGAGCCTGTCACGAAAGCCTTCCATGCGCCGCAGCTCGGTACGTTCCGACATCGGCCCGGCCATGTAGCCAATGCGGCCATAGCCCTGGGCCAGAAACAAGTCGGCAATCTCGGCACCTGCAGAATAGCCATCGGTGCTGACAAAGGGAATGTCTGCCTCGCCGCTGTTGCGCAGGATCACCACCAACGGGATGTGTTTGACCTGTTGTGCAAACTGGATCAACTCATTCTTGAGCGTGGTGCCCAGGAAAATGATGCCATCCACCTGAAACTGGTCGGCCAGCCGCAGTGCAACGGCCGGGCTGTATTCGGGGCTGATGTTGAGCAACAGGGTGCTGTAGCCCTGGGCTTGCAACTGGCGGGTGGTCTCGTTCAGGGTGCGCAGCTGATTCGGATTGCCCAACTCATCCACCACCAGGGCAATCAGCTGCGTGCTGCGCTTGGACAGGCTGCGGGCCAGCAGGTTGGGCGTGTAGCCCATGTCGGAGGCCATCTGCAGCACCTTTTCCCGCACGCTGGGCGCAATCGATGCGCCATCGGTAAAGGCCCGCGACACCGTCCATTTGGAAACGCCTGTGCGTTCCGCCACGTCCTTGGCTGTGACTTTTTTGCCTTGCGGCTCGCGCACCGGCTTGGCTGGCTGAGTAAGGGCATTTGATTTCATATGCGTGTGCTATCCAACAATCGGGGAGGTCAGTCTATGCAACCGGGTGCGCCTAGCGCAGGATACAACACGGATGGCTCCTACGCTTCCAAATCACGAATGGGCGCGCCGGGTAAGTCAGGCGCTGTGGCCACGGAACGCAAGCAGGGTCAGGCACTTCTGAGTGAAATACATGAGGACCAGCGGCGTTTGAGCCCCAAAATGCGCAACCTGGCGGATTTCTGCGTGAGAAATGTGCACTCCCTGCACCGCATGCGCATTCTGGATTTGGCCGACCAAACCGACAATATCCCCTCCACGGTGGTGCGCTTTGCCAAGCGCTATGGCTATGTGGGCTTCCACGACTTCAAGCTGGCGTTCCTGCAAGAGCCCGCACAAGGTGAAGCGCCCGGGCATGAGCAGCTCATCCCTGCCCGACAACCGGGCATGCACGCGGCCATGTGGGAGCTTGACCAGGCGTCATCCGGCGCCCTGGCCTTGAAAGATTTGGTGACCACGACTTCCTTTCAGCAAGCCGTTGGCTGGGCCAAAAGCGCCGGCCTGATCGGCTTGCTGGCAAGGTGCCCGGATGACAGGCCTATCGCCATGCACCTGGAAACCTTGTTGCGCCGCTTGCACAGGCCCACCACTTTGCTTACGGAACAGCAGTATTTGCGGGGGGACTTTTCCACACCGGTGGACGTGCTGTTTGACATCGACATCAGCCTAGAGGGCCGATCAGCGGATTACAGCAAAGTGCTGCCGACCGCGATGACTAAATTTGTGCGCATCACAGCCTCGCCGTCTTCTGCCTTCTCGACCAACGTGATGTCGCATCTTGGGCTGTTTTCCTATGCGGATTTACCGGAGCATCTGGCGCTTGCGGGTATTGCATTGACGAATGCCTTATGTGCGTCCCTGCGTGAGTGAGTTGTGCGGGTCGGCTGCAAATTCTGACCAGTGTTGAAAAAGAAAGTGTGAACACCTAATGGAAACGAAAAGTATTGAAACAATGAAGCCATCTCTTCGAGTAGGAATTGTCGGGCTCGGCCGACTGGGCCAGAGGCATGCTGCGGCCTTGGCATTTAACACCGCCAACTGCAAACTGGTGGCAGCCTGCAGCCCGGTGGAGGCCGAGCGCGCTCATGCACGCGACCAACTTGGTGTGTCCAGCGTCTACGAAGATCTGGAGACACTGCTGCACGACGACAACGTGGACGCAGTTGTGCTGGTCACGCCCACATCTCTGCACGCCGACCAGACCATCGCTGCACTCAAGGCCGGCAAGCATGTGTTTGTGGAAAAACCGCTGGCCCTGAATGTGCCCGATTGCGAGCGCGTGCTGGCTGTCTCCGAACAGCATCCGGACCTTGTCGCCATGGTGGGCTTTGTGCGCCGCTTTGACCCCAGCTACCTCGCAGCCTTCCAGTCCGTAGAAGCGGGTGAGATCGGGAGTCCCTTTCTGGTGCGCTCACAAACCTGCGACCAAAACGATCCGGATGGATTTTTCGTCAAATTCGCTCCCACCTCAGGTGGCATCTTCATGGACTGCAGCGTGCACGACATTGATCTGGCGCGCTGGCTACTGGGCCGCCCCAAGGCCCTGCGTGCCTTTGCCACCGGCACGATTGCCCTACACCCAGGCCTGCAAGCCTGCGGTGATGTGGACAACGGTATTGCGGTGGTGGAGTTTGCGGGCGGGGCCAAGGCGGTTCTGTATGCATCACGCACCATGGCGCATGGTCACGAGACCAGTACAGAGGTGATTGGCACCGCTGGCAAACTGCTGGTTGGCGAGCATGCCGCTGCAAATCGTGTTGTCAAAAGCGACCAGCATGGAGTGCGTCACGCGGTGCTGAAGGACTTTTATGAGCGCTTCGAAACAGCTTTTGCAGCTGAGATGACAGCCTTTGTTGGTGCCTGCCGCGGTGTGAGTCCGCTCACCCTTACCTTGTCTGACGCCCTGGAAGCTACCCGCATTGGCTTGGCCATCACACGCTCCTTGCACAGCGGGATGGTTGAAGCAATTTAGACAGATTAAGGCTATTCGTTTGGCTAAAGCCGCTTCCTTTTGCACGGCCATACAGCCGCCGCAATCCTGAATTCAATTTTGGTCGATACCCGGTGCCTCTTTGCGTGAAGTCCCCGCCCAACATCTGAACCTCTGGCTTAGCGTGAATGTCAGCCTTGGCGCAAACCAATCGAATGCCTGTAGGTAGAGGAACGCGGCAGTCTGCCGAAAATCTCGCTGCCGCTTATGACCGCTATGGGCACACCGCTCGCGCCAAACAATGTCGGCAGTCCGGCATGCTGACTTCTATGACTGGTCTATGGACGACCAATTGGGACCGCCAAATGGAGCAGTCGACCAAACGGCCGTTGAGACTTTGCTCCTCTAACCGGTCATTCAGTGTCTGGACGGTGGCTCACGACAATTTGCGCATTGTTACCCGAATATCTCCTGTTTCAACTGCCTTCGCTAACAAGGCAAGGTTTCAAAGCGTTCCACCAAGAAATCCAGCAAGGCGCGCACGGCAGGAGACAGGTGCTTGCGGCTGGGATACAGTGCATAGATAGCCATGTCTGGCAGTGTCCAATCCGGCAAAACCACCTGTAGGCTGCCATCTTGCAAGTACATGTTTGCCTGATACGTGGGCTGCAACGCAATGCCGCCGCCAGCGCGTGCCGCCCATAGCAAGGCTGTGGCTTCATTGGCGCTGAAATGGCTGGCCACGCGGACATCGCTGGTCTCTTCACCACGCTGCAGCTTCCAAACGCTTTTGCCAAAGTTGGCATATGCAAGGCAGCGGTGCGCGGTCAGGTCCGCCGGAATTTGTGGCACGCCGTGCTGTGCTAGGTAGGCGGGCGAGGCCACCAACACAGAGTGACACGGGGCCAGCACGCGGCCGATTAGCGAAGGGGCAGGCTCGGCACTGATGCGAATGGCCAGGTCAATGCGCGACTCGATCAGGTTGAGCGCGCCCTCGCTGGCATTGAGATCGATTTTGAGTTGAGGGTGTTGCTGCAAAAAATCCACCACGGCCGCTGCCATCTGCGCGTAGGCAAACGACATGCTGCAGGTGATGCGCAACTGCCCGCGCAGGGTGGTGCCGTGGCTGCTGCTTTCTTCTTCCACGTTTTCCATCAACGCCAACATTTGCTGGCTGCGCCGCAGGCAGTTCTCGCCCGCGTCGGTGAGGGTCACGCTGCGGGTGGTGCGCTGCAAAAGGCGGGCACCCAGCCATTGCTCCAGCTCGGCCACATAGCGCGTGACCATGGCGCGCGACATCTCCAGCTTGTCGGCGGTGGCGCTGAAGCTGCCACTGCTGGCCACTTCCACAAACACCTGCATGGCGGTCAATCGGTCCATATTTGCTCATTCGGTGAAACAGAAATGGCCAAATTATGGGGTTTATCTGCGCAATCATTGAAACTAAAGTTCAACCCAACGCTGCAAGGCGCCCCTCAATCCATCTGCCCCATCTGACACATCCACAGGAGTTACCCATGATCCGCACCACCGCTATCGCCGCCTCTTTGGCCATTGCCTTCACCTCCACCCTGGCGGCGCAACCCCTGACCGTCAAGGTTTACAACGCCGCTGGCAGCAGCTTCAATGTCAATTCCACCTTGGTGACCGGCGAGAAAGAAGCCATGGTGATCGATGCCGGTTTCACCCGCGCCGACGCCCTGCGCATTGCAGCCAACGTGCTCGACAGCGGCAAACAGCTCACCACCATTTACGTGAGCCAGGCCGACCCGGACTACTACTTCGGAGTGGAAACGCTGAAAGAATTCTTCCCGAAAGCGGACGTGGTGACTACGCCCGCCGTGCTGGAGAAACTCAAGCCAAAGGTTGCTGGAAAGGTTGCGTTCTGGGGCCCCAAAATGGGCGCCAACGCACCGCGCACGCCGGTTCTACCGCGCGCACTGGACGGCACAACGCTGACCCTGGAAGGCCAGACGATTGAGATTCGCGGCACCCAGGGTCTGCTGGCCCACCGCCCCTATGCCTGGATACCTTCGATCAAAGGCATCGTGGGCAACATCGGGGTCTTCGGCAACATGCATGTGTGGACGGCAGACACCCAAACCGCAGCTGAGCGTGCGGCCTGGGTTGCGCAACTCGATGAGATGGCAGCCCTACAACCCGCTCTGGTGGTGCCCGGCCACATGCGTTCCGGCACGGCGGTGGATGCCAGCGCGATTGCATTCACCAAGGCCTACCTGCAAACGTTTGAGAAGAACCTGGCTGCCAGCAAGACCAGCACTGAGTTGATTGGCGCAATGAAACAGTCGTATCCGCAGTTGACTGACGGTGCCATGTCCCTGGACATTGGTTCCAAGGTCAACACTGGCGAGATGAAGTGGTAAGAATGAACCGGAAAGAGGACATCACCATGTGCACGACCGTTACCTATCTGTTCGACCCCTTGTGCGGCTGGTGTTATGGCGCATCACCCACCATCCAACGACTGGCGCTCCAAGCAGATATTCGCTTGGACCTCTCGCCCACTGGATTGTTCGCCGGTGGCGGACGTGTCATGGACGCGGCCTTTGCGGAATATGCCTGGTCGAATGACTTGCGCATTCAGAAGCTCACCGGTCAGCGCTTCAGTGAGGAATACCGCGCCCAGGTGCTGGGACGGCATGGCAACCGCTTTAACTCTAGTGCCACCACGCTGGTCTTGACAGCGGTAGCCATGACGGCACCGGAGCATGAACTGTCAACGCTAAAGGCATTGCAAGAAGCACGCTACCTGCAGGGGCTGGACACCAGCGACATGGCTGTCGTGAAACAACTGTTGCGTGGCATGGGCCATGGCGCTGCCGCAGACCTCTTGTCTGCGGGCGACCCAACACTTTTGGCAACCAACACCGCACGCATCCACAAGGCACAAAACTTGATCCGGGAACTCGGAGTGCAGGGTGTGCCAACCGTGCTGGTCACTGACGAGAGAGGCAAACGTCTGCTGCCAGGCAACATGCTTTATGGCGCCTTTGACAATCTGCTCATGCACATCGTGCCTG
>JAYVNF010000089.1:0-2088 GCA_043758575.1 Rhodoferax sp. | reverse complement strand
AAAACCTGGCCGACCACCTGACGCATTTCTATCTGTTCTTCATGCCGGACTTCACACGGCCGGTGTACGCCAATCAACCCTGGCATGCCGAAGCCGTGCGCCGCTTTGACGCACAGAGTGGCGAGCAAACCCGTGCCGCCATTGCCGCGCGCCAGCGCTGGTTCACCCTGTTGGGCACGCTGGCGGGTAAGTGGCCGCATACGCAAAGCATAGAGCCCGGTGGCTCCACCCGCCCGATCGAGGTGGCCGAGCGCGGCCGCCTGCTGGCCAAGGTGCGCGAGTTCCGCCGCTTTCTGGAACGCGAGCTGTTTGCCGAGCCGCTGGAATTCATCAGCGGTCTGCAAAGCGAAGAAGCACTCTGGAAGTGGCATGCCCAAGACCCCTGGCGCGGCGACCTGCGCCTGTTTCTTTCCATGGTGCAGGACTGCGGTTTGAGCAGCCTGGGCCAAGGCCCGGGGCGCTACATGAGCTTTGGTGCCTACCCGCAACCCGACGGTAGTTTTGCCTTGGGCGGTGGGGTCTGGCACAAGGGTGCCCTGCCGGCCCTGGATGTCAGCAGCATCACCGAGGACGCCACCCACGCCTGGCTCTCGGATCTGGCCGGCCCGCGCCATCCGCAGGACGGCATCACCCTGCCCGATATGGACAAGCCCGCGGCCTACACCTGGAACAAGGCGCCGCGTCTGGCTGGTGAAGTCGTTGAAACCGGTGCCATTGCGCGCCAGTTGGCCAGCAAGCACCCTTTGATCGCGGACGCCGTAACACGCCATGGCGGCACGGTGTTCACGCGTGTTTTGTCGCGCCTCTTGGAACTGGCCCGCGTGGTGCCGCTGATGGAGCAGTGGCTGCAGGCTTTGCAGCCCAATGAAGCCTATTGCGTGCCCACCCCTACCTTTACCGAAGGCGTAGGCGTCGGCCTGAGTGAGGCCGCGCGCGGCAGCCTGGGCCACTGGGTGGTGGCCAACAAAGGCCGCATTGCCAACTACCAGATCGTGGCGCCCACCACCTGGAATTTTTCGCCGCGCGATGCGGCCGGCACACCGGGTGCGCTGGAGCAGGCGCTGGTGGGTGCTGGCGTGCAGCCGGGCGAAACCACGCCGGTGGCGGTGCAGCACATCGTGCGCTCGTTTGACCCGTGCATGGTGTGCACCGTTCACTGAGCGCGCCTACATCGTGCATGGTCCCTGTGTTGATCCCGTAGACTGAGCCGTATGCCGCCGCGCCAACAGCCACCCCACACCACCCTGCCGCCCAGCAACGGCCTGGAAGGCGTGGACGAATCCACCTGGCTGGACGTGATCCAGAAGATGGACGAGGTGTATTCGCAGCTCATCACCGACGAGATCGAGCTGGAGAAAAAGAACGCCGAGCTGGAGCGCACCAACCAGGAACTGCAGACCGCCCACGACGCGCTCAAGCGCACCCAGCAACAGCTCATCCACTCGGAAAAAATGGCCTCCTTAGGCCGCCTGGTGGCCGGCGTGGCGCATGAGCTGAACAACCCGATCAGCTTTGTGCTGGGCAATGTGCACGCGCTAAGCCGCTACTGCGCGCGCCTGGGCACCTATGTGAACGCGGTGCACGAGGGCCAGGACGCGTCCGCGGTGCAGGCCCTGCGGATAAAACTGCGCATAGAACACATGCTGGACGATTTGCCTTCGCTGATTGCCGGCACGCTGGAAGGCGCGCAGCGCACCGCCGACATCGTCAACGACCTGAAACGCTTCTCCGCCATGGACCCCGAGGTCAGCCTGCCGGTGAACCTGAACGAGGTGGTCGAGCGCGCCGTGCACTGGATCCGCAAGGGCTCGCCCCTGCCCTTTGAGCTGCACTGGCAGGCCGGTGCGCCCTGCACTGTGACCGGTAGTGCCGCGCAGCTGCAGCAGGTGCTGATGAACCTGCTGCAAAACGCGCTGGATGCGGTGAGCGGCATGACCACCGACACCCGCCGTGGCACCGGCGCGGGTGACGCGTCAACGCCAGGGTCTGTGGCCCCGGAAATCTGGATCACGGTGGCAGTGGCCAAGGGCCGCGCCAGTTTGCGCCTGCGCGACAACGGTCCCGGCATTGCACCCGAACACCTGGGCC
>JAYVNF010000088.1:0-2088 GCA_043758575.1 Rhodoferax sp. | reverse complement strand
GACCGTTCTTCATGCTCTTCTCTCCATCTGAATTTAGATGGATTGAGCTTGTCAATTTCAGCTGCTGGCCACAAGCCTGAGGATCATGGACCCCTTACCATCAAGCGCATCGCGCATCACATTCCAGCGCTGACTAACAGGCGAATCAATTTCCATACATCGGAGACTACTCGATCATGGAATATTGAACAAATTATTTATTAACAATGCCTAAGCAGCATATTTTCCAAGCAGCGCGTTGCACAAAGGCAGCGCCCTTTCAAAATCGAGGTCGGCCATTGCCGCCTGGAGTGCCGCAGCGTCCTCACCCATCGCCTCGCCAAACTGCAGTTGCAATTCAGCCATGGCAGACAGGGCATCCATGTCTGCGGCCTCCAGCAAGGGCACCATTGCCTGCAGCACCTTCACCAGTTCCGGCCCCGTGCGCGTCGGGTGGGCATGGCCCTGGGTCGCGCGGGCCTCGTTTGCATGGACGTGTTCCTGCTGCAGGGCCACCAGCAGGGCTTGTAAACCGGGCAAGGCTTTGTCAATGGCGTTGCAGGCCATGTGTGTGATCGCAAAGGCTTGCTCCGTTGCTATTCCCACAGGCAAGGCCTTCTCTGCTGCTGCCGCCTCGGCAGACAGGCCCGTGGCACCCAGTGTTGCAGCCAAGCCTTTGAGTGTGTGCAGCAAGCGCTTTGCGTCCGAAGCGGTGTCGCCGGCATGCGTTGAGCGTGACCAGTCCTGCAGTTGCCCGGGCATTTCCTGCAAGTCGTGCAGGAAGGTCACCAACATGCGTCGATAGACGTCCTGTTGGCCACCGAAACGCTGGAGTGCGGCAGCCAGATCCACTCCGGCGGCGGCGGCAGCTTGCTGCACACCTTGGCCCAGCGGTGGTGTTGCAATGGCTGCCAGCTCCAGCGGCCCTGCCCAGTTCGCCTGGCGGCGCAGCACGCGCACCAAATCGTTGATGTCAAAGGGCTTGCCTACATGGTCGTTCATGCCGGCCGCCAGGCACGCCTGGCGGTCTGAATCCATGGCATTGGCCGTCATGGCAACAATCGGTAGCGTGGCCAGTGCCAGGTCATCGCGGATGATCCTGGTCGCAGAAAAGCCGTCCATCACGGGCATCTGCAAATCCATCAGAACGACATCAAAGGGCAGCGCGGCGGCGGCTATGGCTTCCACAGCCTCTTGCCCATGGTTGGCGATCTGCACCAGTGCTCCTTCGTAGGCGAGCAGCTCGCTGGCAACCTGCTGGTTGTTCAGGTTGTCTTCGACCAACAGCAGGCGCATGCCATCGAGTTGACGTGGGCTGGACTGAACCACCAAGCGTGTGGGATGGAGTGGCTCTTTGTCGTGACTGGCGTCGACAACGGCATCAAACAACATGGACGCCGTCACCGGTTTGACCAGATAGCCGTCCAGCAGGGCTTGCTCGGCCGGGCTGCGCTGGGAGAGCATTTCACGCCCATGGGCGGTAACCATCAACACCACTGCCGCCTGGGAATGGTCTGCGCCCAATTGCTGCCCGGCTTGCATGGCACGGATGTGACCACTGGTTTGCCAGCCATCCATGTTGGGCATGTTCCAGTCCACAAAAATGGCCTGGTAGAAGATCCCTTGCGCGCTGCGTTGCTGCAATATGTGCAGTGCCTGCTCTCCACTCGTGGCCAGGTCCATGTGCCAGCCCAGTGACTGGCCCATGTGCTCCAAAACCTCGCGTGCGCTGGGGTTGTCATCAATGACCAGCGCACGCCATGAGGCGCCTACGGCGCGTGCGCGCCTGCGCTGCTGTTCGTGCGCGCCGTTTTGGATTGCGATCGGCAAGGTCACCGTGAAATAAAAGCAGCTGCCTTTGCCCAGCTCACTTTGCACTTCAAGCTCGCCACCCATCATGGCCACAAAGCGCTGGGTGATGGCCAGGCCCAGACCGGTTCCGCCAAAACGCCGGGTCGTGGTCGATTCGGCTTGCGTGAAGCCGCCGAAGATCTTGGTCTGGTGTTCCGGTGCAATGCCAATGCCGCTGTCCTGCATGCGCAACTGCAGGGTGACCGCTTCTTCGTTGCGCTGCAACACCTCGATGCTGAGCTTCACTTCACCCCGTGC